>CAYSHR010000300.1:0-5152 GCA_964430795.1 uncultured bacterium | reverse complement strand
CAACGACGAGTTTGAAGTTGATATTTCTGTAAAAAATTTTCATTCGTTCACATTTGGCATGGGCATAGTCAAAGCCGACGCTCTTCTGGTTCTGTCCCATTTCAAAGCCCATGAACTTACAGGTTTTGGCGGTGGGGTAAAAAACCTGGGCATGGGATGCTCGTCAAGAAAAGGAAAGCTCTCCATGCACTCCACGGTTTCACCCAAAATTAACCCGAAAAAATGCAAAGGTGATGGGATTTGTGAAATCGCATGCTCGTTTGACGCTATTTCCATGATGGAAGAGAAAGCTGTAATTGACAGGGAGAAGTGTACCGGCTGCGGAGTTTGCCTAGGAGTATGCCCTCATTTGGCCATAAACATCAAGTGGAGTGGACAGGCCAACAAGGTTGCAGAAAAAATGGCTGAGTTCGCTTATGGCGCGATAAAATCAAAGGAGGGCAAGTGTTGGTATGTCAATTTTGTGACCCAGGTATCTCCAGCTTGCGATTGCTATGGATACTCCGATTCCCCTATTGTTCCTGATATAGGAATCTTCGCTTCGACAGATCCTGTTGCCCTTGACATGGCTTGCTTTGACGCAGTAAAAACCGCCCGGGGACTTCCAAAAACCGCTCTAAAAGAGAATGTTGAGTCGGGTGTGTACAAATTCAAGGCTCTCTATCCAAATCTTAATCCTTTAGCCCAATTGATACATGGAGAAAAGATTGGTCTTGGAAATAGAAAATATAACCTTATTAAACTGGGATAGTTATTTCCGACCCTTGACCTGTTCTATTTAACATGCTAGTTTTTACAGGCGATTTTGGATGTAAAAAGGAATATATTTGTGAAGCCTGTTGTTCTTATAGCAACCAGTACAAAAGAAACAGCCGACCTGATTCAATTTCTTTTAGGAGATAATTTTGATGTAAAAACCGTTTTCTCTGAAATTATTTTCATTGATTCGGCAATAAAGAATATGCCGGTTCTCTGTATAGTTGATGGGAAACTCAGAACCATCAATGCCTACGATATCTGCGCTAAAGTAAAAGACAAGCTTGATTTGGGCGCCACATCCTTTATTCTACTGGGCGCGAATAAGGATCAATGGAACGAGTCAAGGGCAAAAATGGTTTCCTTAAACAGTTTTATAGAAATGCCCGCCAAAAATGAAACCCTTTTAAAAGAGATGGAAAAACTGATAAATCAAACTCTTGAGCAACGAAAATTGACTTATGGTGAAAATGATTTTAATAGAAATTACAGCGATCAAAAACCTATTGCCTTAAGCAAAACCGAATCTGTAGAAAATGATGAAAATCCTTTTGTTACTTCATCTGATCAATACGATTCAATCGGCACTAATCCAACAAAACCAGGCAGTGATAATACGGAAGATGTTATTATCAAGGGTGACCAGTTGTATACCCAGGATCAGAATGGTGAACAAGAAGAATCGGAGGAAATACCTCTGATCACAACTCCAAATAGTGAAATCATTAGTGATTTGCGGCAAAATGAGGAATCTGCTAATGATGACAGCTATATAGACCCGGTATCTGACTTTATGGAAAGAGACTTCATCAACGAAAACAATATTGTCTCCTCCAACAAGCCTGATACAGGTCAAAAATCAATTTTAGACCAGACGCCAAACCCAGTCATTGACAAAGAATATATTACAGGTGGACACATGGACAAGGAAATCAAGGATCTGATTATAGCGAGAGTGGAATCAATTCTTACCGAGCAGGAGATGGAAAGAATAGTTACATCCGCTGTTGATGAAAAATTATCCAAGGCATTATCTGTGATGTCGGGTAGAATTCAGAAGGTTATTTTTCAGACTGTCGAGAAAGAACTTGCCAGGCACCTGGAAGATACAATCGAAGCCGCGGTAAAAAATAGTGGTTCTAATGAAGAAACGTAAAATGGATTACCGTCGGATATCCCATGAAACCCCTTAATGAATTTATTAATAAAAACCGGTTACTCGCGTTGTTTGATCTTTGTATGGAAGAAGATGGAGCAAAAAACGATCATACCTCAAACCTGACAATTCCAAAAAACGCAAAAGCAAAAGGGGTCATAAAGGCCAAGGAAGACCTTCGTCTGGCCGGCTTGGAGGCTGGATTGGCGTTTTTCTCTTTTTTCGATTCCGACATTATCATCAAGACTTTTTATAATGATGGGGATAGCCTTAAACCTCAAGATGTGGCAGCCACAATAACAGGGGCGACCCGGACTCTACTAGCCGTGGAAAGAAGCGCCCTTAACTTACTGCAGCATCTATCTGGAATCGCCACTCAAACCGCCCTTTACGTCCGTCAAACCAAGGGAACGGCAGCCAAGGTGTTGGACACAAGAAAAACCATTCCCGGCCTTAGAAGGCTTGAGAAGTTCGCTGTTCATTGTGGTGGCGGTTATAATCATAGAATGGGGCTGTCGGACGCTATTTTAATTAAAGATAATCACGTCCTTCAGGCCGGGGGCGTTGGAAAAGGGGTTTTACGGGTAAAATCCTCAGAAGAAGGAGTCGCTCTTTTTATTGAAGTGGAAGTCTCAAACATGAGAGAGTTGGAGGAAGCTCTTGATTCCGGCGCTGATAGAGCTCTCCTTGACAATATGACCCCGGATGAAATATCCAAGTGCGTCAAAAGGGCATCGGGGAGAATCGAACTGGAAGCCTCTGGAAATATTAACCTAGACAACATAAGGGATTTCGCTTTAACCGGAGTTGATTACATTAGTTGCGGCGCCTTGACTCATTCAGCAAAAGCCGTGGATTTGAATATGAAAATTGAGCCCCTGGACTGACATGCCCTGCTCTTCTTCCCTTGATAAAGAGATTGTCCTCAAATATCTGAAAACCACCCATATAGGAAGAGAACTACGAATAAAAAAAATAACCGGTTCCACAAACATAGATGTTCTCATGGCCGGCGATAAGGGCGGGGCTCACGGCCTGGCGATAATCGCCGACAACCAAACCCATGGTAGAGGGCGTAAGAGAATGGGAAAAAGTCACAGAACCTGGAGATCCCCTCCTAAGGTAAATATTTATACTACCATTCTTTTAAAGCCGCCTGAAAATATCGGACCTATTCCATCTCTTGTTTTATGCGCCGGGGTGGCTATGGCCAGGCTGATTGAAAATACCCTCCTTAGCCACAAACCTATACTCAAATGGCCAAATGACGTGCTGGTTAACGGCAAAAAAATCTGTGGGATACTTTGCCAGGCGAAGAATGATTTCATTGCCATGGGAATCGGCTTGAATGTAAACTCCATTTCGAGAGATTTCGGTTCTTGTGAAAAGATTGCCACCAGTTTGAAAATTCTTACAGGGGAAGAATTTGACAGAAATATACTTGTTGCGAGGATCTACCAATATCTTGAGAAATATTATAATATATTTTTAAATGACAAGAAACAAATTTTCTCCAAATGGCTTGAATATAGTCATATCCTGGGAAAAAATAGGATTATCAGGGAATTTGATCATCGAGAGACTCAAGTGCGAATAGTTGGTCTTGACAAAGATGGTTTTCTTTACGGCAAGGATAATTCAGGGAACATTATAACCGTGACCTCCGGCGAGCTTCTGCCCTGTAATGAGGAATTGTAATTATGCTTTTGGTAATAGACATAGGTAATACTAATATTGTTCTTGGTGTTTATGATGGCGCCGCCCTCCTTGCCCACTGGAGAGTAGCTACGGTAAAAACGAAAACTGAAGATGAATATGAAATACTCTTTCTTAATCTATTTAAGGCAAGCAACATTGACGTTCAATCAGTATCCGGAATAATCATCTCCTCAGTGGTCCCCCCCCTTACCTATGTGGTTGAATCAGTTGCCAGGAATTGTTTCCATATAGCGCCATTAATTGTGAGTCCGGGAGTAAAGACGGGAATGCCCATTCTATACGACAACCCTCATGAAGTTGGAGCGGACAGAATAGTAAATGCCGTTGCCGCTTTTAACAGGTGGAAACAGTCTTTGATAATTGTTGATTTTGGAACAGCTACAACTTTTGATGTTGTTTCGGAAAATGGAGAATATATGGGGGGAGTTATCGCTCCGGGTATTGCCATAAGCCTGGACGCTCTTTTTATTCATACATCCAAATTACCCAGAGTGGAATTGAAAAAGCCAAAAAACGTCATTGGAAAAAATACTGTAAATAGTATTCAATCGGGAATTCTTCATGGTTATGTGGGCTTGGTTGACGGTATAGTAAATAAAATCATATCCGAACTCTCAGCAAAACCAAAAATTATTGCCACCGGCGGTCTTTCGAAAATTATAGCCTCCGAATCAAAAACCATTGAGAGTGTGGAAAAGAATCTCACCATCGAAGGGCTGTTACTTATCTGGGAGATGAATCAGAAATAAAAGTCTTGATTTTTCCAACATGAAGGTCTATTTTTCATGGTTCGTATTTTCTTCGATGTAAGCTGAAAACCCAATATGGCTATCATCGATTATTGTTTTGATAAAGGAGAGAGAATCGTATGAAAACTTATGAACCGGCTATGCTTCGTAATATCGGCATTATAGGACACGGCAGCACTGGCAAAACCAGCCTTTCCGAAGCGATCCTATTTACTTCCGGAGTTACAAACAGACTCGGTCGAGTCGAGGATGGCAACACCATCATGGACTATGAGCCTGAAGAAATAAAGAAAACAGCCTCTATTAACGCCGGTTTCGGATATGCTCCATGGAAAAAAACCCTGATCAATTTTATTGACACTCCCGGTGATGCCAATTTTATCGCTGACGCGAGAAATGTCATTAAGGTAGTTGATTGCGCCCTTCTTTCAATTTGCGCGGCTTCCGGAGTTGAAGTACAGACTGAAAAACTATGGGAACTCTGTAGAGAACAGAATCTGCCAAAAATTATCTTTATTAACAAAATGGATCGGGAAAGGGCAAATTTTGATAATGTCCTTAACGAAATTAAAGAGACATTCAAGGTTTCATTGTTGCCTCTGCAAATTCCTATTGGCCAGGAAAACTCCTTTTCAGGGATTGTAGATCTTATTGCTGATAAGGCTTACAATTATGATGAGAATGGAAAAGCCAAGGTTATGGATATTCCCTCGGACATTGAAGATAAGGTGGAGGAATACAAGACCATGGCTATTGAGGCTATAGCGGAAAA
>CAYSHR010000299.1:0-5158 GCA_964430795.1 uncultured bacterium | reverse complement strand
TAACAAGTACATCTCCCCCCTTTTCCAAAAAGCCCCTTGTAACTGAACGATTACAACTGGAGAGTTGAATTTTATTAAAACCTTCATGACTGGTTGAAAAGTAAAGCTGCTCCTGATGCTCCATGAATATCCTGGTGTCGGAGCCAAAAAGAGCCATCCCGTCCCCTGTCGCCTACAATCAGAAAAGCACCGGAAAAGGCGGTTGTCAAGGGTGGCCAAAGGCCGTCGCGAAGGGAGGAAGTAAAACAAAGGGGACATTTTTACTCGGCAGTTAAAGGGACATTTTTACTTGGCATAAGCAAGATGATCGGTTTTTGTTGACACATGGCCTTTTTGAATATTAGCTTAGCGGACTATGCAAAAAGGAAATTCTAAAAAAGTAATTTTAGCGGCGTTAATCGGAAACTCTCTGATCGCCGTCAGCAAGTTCGTTGTTTCGGCCATGTCCGGTTCCATAGCCATGTTGGCCGAGGCTTTTCATTCTCTTGCAGACACTGGCAATCAGCTTCTGTTATTGCTGGGGCTAAGGCTCGCCAAACGCCCCGCCAGTCAAACCCATCCTTTTGGATATGGCAAAGAGAATTATTTCTGGGCTTTTGTGGTGGCGGTATCCATGTTTACCATTGGCGCTGTGATTTCCATTTATCACGGCGCCCATCAAATACTCCATCCAAGTCCGTTAAGGAGTCTTACCTCAACGTATGTCGTTCTTGCCCTTTCCATTCTGTTTGAAAGTTATTCATGGACCATCGCCCTTATTGAGCTTAGAAAGGTCATGCAAGGGCAGACCCTGATCCAACTTGTAAAGAAGACAAAATCACCGGCGATAATGATTGTTTTTCTTGAGGATTCGGCTGCTCTTTTGGGTCTGTTTATCGCTCTTGCCGGTGTTTTCGCCGCGGATATGACAGGGAACCCTCTTTTTGACGGCCTTGCTTCAATAATAATCGGCGTAATTCTCGCTCTTGTCGCTTTTGTTATCTCATATGAAACCAAATCCCTGCTCATAGGCGAAGGGCTTGAGAAAGAGGATCTGAAAAAAGTCCGGAAGGCCATTAAATCAGTAGAGGAAGTTACAGAATGCTATGAGATTCTCACCATGTACCTTGCTCCTGAGGAGGTATTGGTCAATTGCCAGGTAAATCTTGTTGACGCTCTTGATACTGATGGCGTGGAGCGGGTAATTGACAGGATCGAGGTAGTAATAGCTGAGGCTTTACCCCAGGCCGGCAAGATTTTTATTGAGATAGAGGACTCTAAAAACGACCAGTGAGATCGGGGGTCGCGATCCCCATTCCCCTGATATCGTTGATAATACCGGGCATTGTTGAGAAACGGGGTCATATTCCGAATGGCGCTAAGTTAAGAGCGTTTTCTTTGGCCTACGCCATTGTTCGTAGTGGTGCCGCATGCTGCGCCCAGTGCTGCTGCGCTGATGTTAAACACCATTATCTCTCGATTTTGAAATAGGCTTCGAGCTATGAGGGCACGGCATGCCGTGCCGCTACAGGCGGCAGCGATCATCGACAACGGGCGTGGTGGATTAGGCCAGTTGCTTGCCCACGAATATCAGTTAATGAATGTAACCAGCTCTTATCTTAGCGCCATTCGGCCATGCCTCCCGATCTCTAACCTTCTCCCTCCCTGTGACTGAATAATTACTCTAAAAGGTGCGAAAATGCCTTGACAATATGGTTTTCGATGGAATAATTATACTTCAGTTCCTTGATTTTAACCCGTCTCGTGATTATACTAACCCGTACAAATGAAGAATATCTATGAAATTGGATGAGCAAAGGGCGGCCTTTACGGCAAAAGTTCAGTAAATCCATTTAGATAGTTGATATAGTAAATGCCCAATAGTTGGGCGTGGACGGATTTTTAACGCAAAATTATGAATTTGCAAATGTGGGAGAAAAAATTATGAAAAATTTACGAATTCTGTTGCTGACAATGGTAATGGTCCTTTTTATCACAGCCTTGGGCAATGCCCAGGTCTATGAGTTGGAAAACGACGAGGGAATGAACTTTCAGTTATTCCGGCCGTCGATTTTCGGCACCGACTTTATCGCTATTGACGATGCTGATACTTTAAAACAACTTGGATTTGGATTTGGCGTCTACTATGACTACGCCAACAGCCTTTTTTCATATTTCAAGGAAGTCGATGACACGGAAGCGGAGTTTGACATTTTAAGCGAGCTTCATACCGGCCATTTCTTTCTGGCTTTCGGTATTACCGATTGGTGGAGCATAGGCGGACACCTTCCGGCTCACTACATGCGCTACAGGGAATTTACAAACGATCATCCCATAAGCGTTATTGGTGAACAACTTGAGGAGTCGGACATCATGCTCGGCGACGCCATGGCCAAAATGAAATTTCGCCTGCTGCGTCAGGACAAACACTGGCTGGGCATGGCCTTGATCCCTTACGGCTATTTCCCCACCGGCGACACCGAATATCTTACCGGCGAGGGGCGGATTACAGGAGGAGGAAAACTCGCTCTGGAACATGACTTTGGCTATTTTAATTTCGGCCTTAACGGCGGATACCTCTATCGCGGCGAGAAAAATATTCTTCTGGACGCGGAAATGGGCGACGCCGTCACCTATGGCGCCGGCGTTTCAAAAATGTGGCCGGTAGGCGTAGGATTCGGCATTGAATATTGGGGCAGCGTCTACTCTGTGGACGATGTCGCCAAAGTGAAAAACCTACCCATGGAGCTTACCGCCACCCTGCGCTTCAAGCTTGGCAAACGGGGTCCAAGGCTGGTTGCCGGGGGTGGACCGGGATTGTCAAACGGCGCGGGCTCTCCGACCTACAGGCTTATTGGGGGGCTGGACTATCATTGGCGCCCTGCTGATCTGGGTGAACTTAATGTCCGTACAGTGGATCAGGATGGAAAACTTATTTCCGCGGACCTTAAAATTTCCGACAAGGACGGCCTGACCACATCCGCAAACACCTCAGGTAAATGGAACAAGACAGTGACCCCTGGCAGCTATAACGTTGGCGCGACCAAGGAAGGGTACGAGCCGGCCTCGGGAAACGCGGCTGTAGCAGAGGGCGAAGAGATTGTTCTTACATTGGTCCTCAAGGCTATTCCCGCGCCAAAGACAATTATCAATATAAATGTCATTGACAGGTGCACAAAAGAGAATATTGCCGCCACTATCAAGTTTGGCGACGGCACGACAATTATCGCCAAGGGTGGTAAATACACCAGGGAAGTTGCCCCGGGCGCCTACACCGTTAATGTGACCGCTGGGAATTATGAGTCCAAATCCGCCACAGTCAATGTCACAGAAGGCCAGACAACGGTGAGTGGGATCAAGCTATATAAAAAGATCGAAAAGACCGGTAAAGTCCACTTCGCCACCAACTCCCACGTAATTTTAGCCAAGTCCTATTACGTACTGGACAACGTGGCTAAACAGATCAACGGTCTTTGCGAGTTTGATCAGGTTACAATCGAAGGGCACACTGACTCCAGAGGAAACGACGCTTTTAACCTGAAGCTCTCCCAGCGCAGGGCGGACTCGGTAAAAGCCTATCTGATTTCCAAAGGGATCGACGGCGCCAAATTAAATACTATGGCATATGGTGAAAGCAAACCCATTGGTTCCAATGACACCAAAGAAGGGCGAGCCGAAAACCGCAGAGTCGAATTCCTCATCAAATAAACCATCATCAACCTGAAAATCCCCGGCAGTTTGTCGCTGCCGGGGATTTTTCCATAGACAATATTCCTTATTATGCAAAATAACGCGGGACATGTTTTTCATGGACCCAAAATAAAAAACTTAATTTTGAAGGAGAAAAGCAAAATGAAATGGACAATACAGCCGGTTATCATCGGAATTTTTCTGCTGCTGCTGGTCATGCCGGGGTGGGCGCGGGATGACGGGCACAAATTCACAAAATTTGATAGCGCAAAGGATAAGTACCCGAGCTGGGCCGCCAGCGGAGCCATTGGTTACAACACCACAGGTGGTTATATCGACACTCAGGCCATTGTCGGCGATTTCAAGCTTGCCCATGAAAGACAATGGACAGGACATTATTTAAATTCCGGCATCTCCTACGGCAATGTAACCTATCCTGAAGGAGACCCAATCAACAACGTCAATAATTACTTTGGCGAGTACAAAATTGAAGCTTACGTGTACAAAAACAGGAAACCATACTTCTGGGGACTGGGCGGCGCGCAAAGCGATGAGTTCCAGGGATTCTGGGGAAGGTACATCGCGGAAGCCGGTTTTGGTTACAGCTTCCTTGGAACAAGCGATTACGTTCTCAAGTCTGAAGTCGGTTACGCTTTTGTAGATACAAACTGGATCAATAAAGTCGAAATCGACGAAGGCGAATTTCATTTATGGGAACCGACTCACAATGGATTGGCTCGGCTGATCGCCTCCATTCCAATTTCCAAACTTGTCCTTTTCACCGAAGAGGTAAAATATCGCCATAACTTCGATGACGACAATGATTACCTGGTCGATTCCGCCACAGGATTGAATTTCAGGTTAACCGATAAACTATCCTTTAAAACCACTTTTGACATTTCTTACACAAATCAACCCGGCCCCATTACCGAGTTGGATAAAGCCGGCGCCCCTGTCATGGTGGATGATGACGGCGATCCGGCTACTGACGAAATCGAGAGTCTTGTTCCCACAGAACGGGCTTCCTATGGTTGGTCAAACGCTCTAGTGATTTCATTTTTCTAAATATGCCATCATAAACCATATAATCCCCGACAGTCTTTTGCTGCCGGGGATTTTTTTGCCCTCATACCAATATCTATGGGTCACTTTGAACAAAACACGCATATCTTGTGTCTTTACTTATAGAGAAAATAACGATAAAATTGATAATTAAGGTTGCGATAACCCTTGGCTTTTTGAAATTGAATATTTCGGAATATATCCTTTAGACCCTTTTTAAAAAGACCGATGATATTCAATAGGCCACCAAAATGCTTTTCTTTAGCAGGCTGAAAAAGAGGGGGATGTATTTCTTGGCGTAATGTTTGCCGGAACAGATTTTTTTGGGGAAAATCTATGCGTTATGGTTTTATAAACACTATTAAGCTCATATTGATAATTTTCGCCATAATGTTTATTCCCTGGATGACCCCTGACAGAAAAGCCG
>CAYSHR010000298.1:0-5165 GCA_964430795.1 uncultured bacterium | reverse complement strand
AGGACGCTCCTGTTGTAAAACTCGTCAATTTGATTCTCTCCGACGCTATAAAAACAGGCGCCTCGGATATTCATGTCGAGCCTTATGAGAGATCATTTCGGGTCAGATACAGAATTGATGGTGTTCTCCATAAAGTTATGGACCCTCCAAGAAAACTCCAGAACGCCATAACCTC
The DNA here is from genome assembly GCA_964430795.1 of uncultured bacterium. Taxonomy (GTDB): domain Bacteria; phylum Lernaellota; class Lernaellaia; order JACKCT01; family CAYSHR01; genus CAYSHR01. Next base: position 4,990 of record CAYSHR010000298.1, on the reverse strand, counting down.
CCGCTTGAAGATTATGTCTGAATTGGATATCGCCGAGCGCCGCCTTCCCCAGGATGGTCGTATCAAGCTAAAGACCTCCAAGGGCAAGGAGATGGATTTTCGTGTTTCAGCTATTCCCACTATTTATGGCGAGAAAATTGTTCTGCGTCTTCTTGACAAGGATAATCTTCAACTTGACATGACCAAGCTTGGATTTGAGCAGGGGCAACTGGACCAGTTCCAGGAGGGCATTCATCAGCCATACGGCATGGTTCTGGTTACAGGTCCCACCGGTTCGGGAAAGACCACAACCCTATATTCAGCTTTGACTGAGTTAAACACCATTTCCGAAAACATCTCCACAGCTGAAGACCCGGTTGAATATACTCTAAAAGGCATTAATCAGGTTCAGATGCATGATTCCATAGGTCTGAACTTCGCCGCTTCACTACGTTCATTTCTAAGGCAGGATCCGGACATTATCATGGTGGGCGAGATTCGGGATTTTGAAACCGCTGAGATTGCCGTCAAAGCGGCCCTTACCGGACATATGGTTTTATCCACTCTTCATACCAATGACGCTCCAAGTTCCATTAACCGGTTGTTGAATATGGGTATTGAGCCGTTTCTGGTGACAGCTTCGGTTAACCTGCTGGCTGCCCAAAGGCTGGTCCGGGTTGTTTGCAAGAATTGCAAGGAACCGGTGGAAGTGGCTCACCAGGTTTTAAAGGATATCGGCACTTCTGAAGATTTGATTCAGGCTATTAATCCTTCCAAAGGATCGGGCTGTATGAAATGCAGCAAAACCGGATACCGAGGGCGTATCGCCGTATATGAAGTTCTTCCGGTTTATGAGGAGATCAAGGAGTTCGTTCTTAACGGAGCCTCTACATCGGAAATCAAACGTGAAGCCATTCGCCTTGACATGAAGACCATGAGACAATGCGCGATTTCAAAACTTGCCGAGGGAGTTACGACTTTGGATGAGGTGGTCCGGGTTACCGCGCCTGATTAAAAACCATCGCCTTAATTTAACTCTCCATCTGCTTTGATTACGGGGGAAAAGTTGGCTGATCTACATCAGTTGTTGAAAATCATGATCGAAAAGGGTGCCTCGGACCTTCATATTACAACAGGTTCGCCGCCTCAATACCGTATTGACGGCCGGTTGACTCCTTTGAATATGCCTCAACTAACAGCAGCGGAAACAAAAAGGTTATGCTATTCGGTATTGACCGATATGCAACGCCACCTTTTTGAGGAAGATAATGAACTGGATCTCTCTTTTGGTGTAAAGGGGCTATCAAGATTCAGAGCCAATGTGTATCGCCAGAGAGGGGCGGTGGCGGGAGCTTTCCGTGTTATCCCATACAAAACCTTCTCTTTTCAGGAACTTGGGCTTCCGCCAATTATTTCTGATATTACAAACAAGCCTTCAGGTCTAATACTGGTTACTGGGCCAACCGGTACTGGAAAAAGCACAACCCTGACTTCCATTCTAGATAAGATAAACACTGCCCGCAACCAGCATATTATTACTATTGAAGATCCAATAGAATATCTTCACACCCATAAGGGGTGTATCGTTAACCAGAGAGAGGTTCACGCTGATACTTTAAGCTTTGAGAAAGCCTTAAAATATGTTTTAAGGCAGGACCCGGATATTGTGCTCATCGGTGAAATGCGGGATTTGGAAACCATAGAAGCGGCCTTGACTATCGCGGAGACAGGGCACCTTACCTTCGCCACCTTGCATACTTCATCCGCGATTCATACTATTAACAGAATCATCGATGTTTTCCCTCCCCATCAACAGGATCAGGTAAGAGCTCAGCTTTCTTTGGTTATGGAAGGTGTTTTGTGCCAGCAACTGATTCCAAGGGCGTCAGGGGTGGGGCGGGTGTTGGCAACTGAAGTCATGATTCCCAACGCGGCTATCAGAAACCTTATTCGCGAAGACAAAGTTCATCAGATTTATTCTCAAATGCAGGTCGGTCAGAGCAAGTTTGGAATGTTGACTCTGAACCAATCCCTGGTAAATCTTTATAAAAAAGGCTTAATTACTCTTAAGTCATGCATGGGATATAGTCAGGATATTGAGGAACTGAACTCCATGCTTGAATCAGAAGGGTTAGCGAGAAAACAGGGAAACTAATAAATCAGCAGTTTCAAGGAGCTTACAAATGGCAATTTACAAATGGGAAGGCAAAACTCGTCAGGGCAGTATTGCCAAGGGTGAAATGGATGCTCCCAATGAAGAGGCAGTCATTTCCAAGCTTCGTTCCCAGCAGGTAATGGCTACAAGGGTGAAATTGAAACCCAAGGGGCTGGGCGAAATCACGATTTTCAAACAGAAGGTCGTTGAGAAAGAAATTGTCGTCTTTACCAGGCAGTTCGCCACAATGATTGACGCGGGTCTTCCCTTGGTACAGTGTTTGGAAATTCTTGTCGGACAACAGGAAAACCCAACATTCGCCGAGGTATTAAGCGAGATCAAGTCGGATGTGGAGGCAGGTTCAACATTTGCTAAAGCTCTTGGGAAGCATCCAAAGGTCTTCGATTCCCTTTTCGTGGCTCTGGTGGCCGCGGGTGAAGTGGGTGGTATTCTGGATACCATTATGAACAGACTTGGAGCTTATATTGAAAAATCTCTGAAACTGAAAAAGAAGGTGAAGGGCGCCCTGGTTTATCCCGCCGCGGTTGGCGGCATCTCAGTTATCGTTGTTCTGATTTTGCTTATTTTTGTTATCCCGGTTTTTGCCGAGATGTTCTCCTCCTTTGGCGGCCAATTGCCCGGCCCTACCCAGATTGTCGTGAATGTATCAAACTTTATCCGGGATTTCTGGTATGTTTTAATACCAGGAGCTATTGGTCTTTATTTTCTTTTAAAAACACTTGGCAATACGCCAAAAGGCAGGGAATTAAAAGATGATGTAATGTTAAAACTTCCGGTTTTTGGCGATCTTACCAAAAAAGTTTCCGTGGCAAAATTTACACGTACCCTTTCCACCATGATCACTTCAGGAGTGCCGATTCTTGATGGGCTGGAAATTGTGGCTAAAACTTCAGGCAATCTCACTATAGAGAAGGCCATTTTAAAAACCAAAGAGCGTATTGCCGAAGGTAAAACCATCGCGGAGCCCCTGGCTGAAACAGGAGTTTTTCCCAACATGGTTTGCCAGATGATTACCGTTGGCGAGTCAACCGGCGCTCTGGATGTCATGCTTGCGAAAATCGCCGATTTTTATGAGGATGAAGTTGATCAGACAGTTGATTCTTTGACCACATTGCTCGAGCCGATGATGATGGTTTTTCTTGGTGGTACTGTTGGAGGCATGCTTGTGACCATGTATCTGCCAATATTTAAACTGGTCACCATCATCGGCAACTGATTGACAAAAGAGTCAAATGCAATAAATGTAATTCGCGCCGCCCCATGAAATGATCTTTTCTGGGGCGGTTTTATTTCATGGGAAGCAATGAAGAATAACCCACACAAATCTCTTACTTTGCCTCTTTCGGGCAATATCGGCATTAAGACCTATGACACAGCCCAGATTATGACCTGGCATGTTATTGTCAGAGTTGTTTTATCTTTCTTTATCGCTTCATCATCCATAGCCTTTCCATGGACGGAAAAGCTATCTTTCTTCTGGGCGCTGATCGGCGTGAATGTTCTGGCAATTCTCTTGTCGGCCATATTTATCAATCGGTTAAACACAAATATATTTTTTCTCTGGTTCCAGGTGCTTTGGGACATCTTTTTTGTTAATGCCCTGATTTATGTTTCCGGGGGTATATACAGCCTCTTTTCCTTTATGTATATTCTCTCAGTAATATTTACTTCGATTATTCTCGAGAAAAAAGGAACTTATTTCGCTTCCTTAATTTATTTTGTTGGGTATATTGTCATCATCGCTGGACAATATTTGGAAGTGCTTCACCCTTTTCTCCTTGATGATATATCCGACATTGAGCCTATTGAGATCGCGGAAGTAGTTAAAAGGCTTCTCTTTAACGGCTCCGCCATGTTTTTCGCGGCTTGGCTTTCCAGTACTGTTACTGATCAGACTAAACAGATAAACCAGAAATTAAGACAGAAACAATTGGATATTGAGGAATTAAAGGTCCTGAATGAGAACATTATACAAAGCATACACATTGGGTTGCTTTCCCTTGATAATGAACAGAAAATCACATTTGCCAATCATGTGTCAGGAAGAATACTTGGTGTAAAAATTGATAAATATGTGGATGGAGATATTCATGACCTTTTTCCTGGATTGGATCTAAATGAACGCAGGATGAAATATCCCCAGGAAATTACTTTTGATGATGGCAAACATGTTAAATATCTTAGTGTGGCCGGATCGGTCCTTGCCAATAATTTATGGGAGAATATTGGTTGGATCGTTTCATTTCAGGATGTTACCGAATACCGAAGAATGGAAGAGGAGATTGCCAGAAACGATAAATTGGCCGCTGTGGGTAAATTGGCCGCCGGAATGGCTCATGAAATAAGAAACCCTCTGGCTTCCATGAGTGGATCGATTCAACTATTGAAAAACGAACTCGATCTTGAGCCTGTAAATAAGCAGTTGATGGAGATAGTAATAAGAGAGACAGACAGGCTTAATGCCCTGATCACTGATTTTCTGATTTTCGCCCGACCGGGAAACATACAGGTTGAACTTGTTGACATAACATTACTAATTAAGGAAACTCTGAACATTCTTAAGAATGATCCTTTATGTCATGATAAAATTCACTTTGAGCAAAACCTGGCAGATGGAATTTTCTGCAATGTTGATCCCGCCCAGATCAGACAGTTGATCTGGAATCTATTGAAAAATGGCCTGCAAGCCATCACCCAGGGCGGTACTCTTAAAATTGAGGGAACAGAGATAAATACTGAACAAGTCAAAGGCAACAAAGGCATTCTTATCAGGATCAGCGATAATGGCGGGGGAGTTGAGAAAGAAGCCATGGAAAATATTTTTGACCCATTTTT
>CAYSHR010000297.1:0-5181 GCA_964430795.1 uncultured bacterium | reverse complement strand
GATTGGGCGCCTCTCTTGTCAAGGAAGTCAGGGGCAGCTATACTTGCGTTGTTGGATTGCCCTTGGCTGAAACCGTGGAAGAGCTTGAGAAAATATTTGGTCCCGACTGCCTTCTTGGCGGCTGAGAAGGATTATCCGGAGAAAACACTATGCCAAGCATATCTTCAAATCTGGATGAAATTCGCCAGAGAATTTATAACGCCGCGAAACGGGTTGGTAGAAATCCGGACGAGATAACTCTTATTGCCGTTTCCAAGAAAAAACCGGTGAAAGTGATCCAAGAGGCAATAAACGCGGGGCAGATCCATTTTGGCGAAAACTATGTCCAGGAGGCCAAAGAGAAGATTCCACAAATCAACAACCCCCATGTCAAATGGCATTTTATCGGTCACCTCCAAAGTAATAAGGCAAAATTTGTAGTCCATGATTATTATATGGTTCAAACTGTGGACTCGATCAAGCTTGCTAATGAACTTGGCAAAAGAGCTGTGACCAACAAAAAGGAACTGCCGATTCTAATCGAGGTAAACGTTTCCGGAGAAAAATCCAAGGCTGGTGTTGCTGCTGAAAAAGCCGGTGAATTGATTCTCCAGGCTGCCGCTGTGAAAGGAATAAAAATAAGGGGACTTATGACCATGCCGCCCTTTCTGCCGGCCGAAAAGGCGCGACCATATTTTATCACCCTTAGAGACTTAAGAGATAGACTGGCCGCGACTTTGCCTCCCGGCGCGAGCCTTGACCATCTTTCCATGGGAATGAGTGGAGACTTTGAAGTGGCGGTGGAAGAAGGGGCAACCCTGGTGCGTGTCGGAACTTCCATATTCGGAAAAAGGTTGTAAAGCAAATCAGAATTAAAAAAGCCCCTCCAAAAGGAAGGGCTTTTTCGCTTTCGGCAAGATATTATCAGCCGCCGATAAATGAAGCCATCTTGAAGTAAGGCATAAATACTGATATGGCGATAAAGCCAACCACAAGCCCCAGTCCTACTATCATTATTGGCTCAAGGAGTGTTCCAATAACAGCGGTGTCATGGTCCACCTCTTTTTGATAAGTCTCAGCCACCTGTTCAAGAATCTCGGGGAGAGAACCTGCCTCCTCGCCAACAGCGATCATATCCATCACGATTGGGGGAAAGACCTTTACATCTGCCAGAGACTCGTTTAGGGTCCGCCCTCTTTCAATATTTGCCTTGATATACGCAAAGGCTCTTTTGAAAAGAGTATTGGACATGGTGTCTTTAACAAGTTCAATGGTTTTTGTAAGGGGCAGGCCGCTTTTTAACAGCAATGCCATCATAGTCGCGAACTGAACCGTATAAATGTTTACAAGAATTCTACCAAAAATAGGCAAACGGATTTTAATTCTGTCCCACATGGGCGCGACGCCCTTGCTTAAGTCCACCTTCTTGTAAATTATATATCCGACTATGGCTAGAATAATCACGATAATATAGATATTACCCAGTATTTCCGAAAGACCGAAAACAAGTTTCGTCGGCCATGGCAAAGGCACCTTTGCCTGGGCGAATTGCTCTGCGAACATGGGAATGATCATGGTGATCAAAACAAATACAAGACCGATAGCCATAACCAGAAGGAATAGAGGGTAAGTCACAGCTCTTTCAACCGAGCGCACCATGTCCGCTTCCCTGTCTCTGTAATTGGCCAGATATTTCATTGACGGCACAATAGAACCGCTCTCTTCGCCGGTACGAATGACGTTTACAGCCATAGCGTTGAAGAACTTTGGATGTCTTCCCATGGCCGCCCACAACTGAGACCCTCTTTCAACCTCAGCCATGATATCTATAAGAGCCATTTTAAAATCAGAGTGCCGTACCCTGTTGGTAAGGATTTTGAGGGCTCGCATCAGGGGAACACCGGCATTTAAAAGAACACCCATCTGGCGTAGAAAGAAATTAATTTCCTTCGAAGCCGCTTTCTTTTTGCTTTTACGGAATTCAATTCCCGGTTCCCAATTGTCATTAAATTTAGCCCCACTCTCGGATTCCGATTCCTCTTCAGTCTTCATCTTCATAACGATGGATTCCTGAATAGTGTCCTTAATCGCTCCGCTGCCCTTTTTACTTTTCGGAGGCGATTTGGGTTTTTTCGACCTCACTTTGGATTTGTCAGCCATATGTTCCCTCCTTTAACAAAGTTATAAAAATCACCCAAGAACTCTTAAGTATTCCTCAACTGTAATTTCACCGTTCTTTACTTTTTCAATGCCGGCACTTTTAAGGGGCACAAGCCCTTCCTTTAACGCCAATTCTCTGATTGCCTCTTCGGGGGACTCTCCCATAATCAGCTTGCGGTTTGCCTTTGTTACGTTAAAGATTTCAAAAATTCCCGTTCTACCCAGATACCCGGTGTAAAAACATCTTTCGCATCCTTGACCTTTGTGGAATTTAAATTCCTTTAACTCCTTTTCGGATACAGGCAGCGCATCTTTACCTGATTCGGCGCCTTTTATCGGAACCGAACAATATGGACAGTTTTTTCTTACAAGCCGCTGGGCAAGAGCCCCAACAAGAGCATTTGCGATAAGAAACCTGTTAATGCCGAAATTTGACATAGTTGTAACTGATCCTACCGCGTCATTGGCATGCAATGTCGACAAGACCAGCATACCGGTCATACCGGCTCTAATGGCGATTTTAGCTGTTTCATCATCACGGATCTCGCCCACAAGAATGACGTTTGGATCTTGCCTGAGTATGGCGCGCAACCCCTGGACAAAGCCAAAATTGACCTTGTAATTTACTTCGATCTGATTCGCGCCGGGGATAATATATTCTATGGGATCCTCAATGGTCATAACATTCAAGGCGTCCTGGTCGACTTTTGTGATGCATGAATAAAGGGTTGTGGTTTTTCCCGAGCCCACAGGCCCTGTAGCCAAAACAATACCATGAGGGCGACTGATAAAGCTTTCCACAAGCTGGGCGTCCTTATCAACAATCCCAAGTTGTTCCACCGAAGTAAAGACTTTGCCCCCTTCGGCCAATCGAATTTCCATCCTCTCGCCAAAGTTGGTGGGTACGGTGGCGAGCCTCATATCATACTCAGCCTTCCCTGTGCCAAATCTGAAGTGGCCGTCCTGAGGAAGGCGTCTTTCGGTAATATCCATGTCCGCGAGAATTTTGATTCGAGAGATAATTTCTCTCCCAAGTTGATCCTCGATTTTCGCTATTTCATAAAGAAAACCGTCCACCCTGTATCGGATATTCATTCCGTTTCTTCTAGGCTCAAGATGGATGTCAGTAGCACGATAGTCTACCGCTTTTTGGATCAGGTTAGCCACCATCTCCACTGCGTCCTCTTTTTTCAAGTCCAGGGATTTCTCGAAAAGCTTATACCTGCCTTTCAAAGTAACCTTCTTTCCACCAGTAACGGACTTAACAACCTTGTTTCGAAGAGAAACAAATTGATTTCTACGTTTAAAAAATTCTTCTTTAGTACAAAGCAGGAAATCAACCTTTCGCTTTGTCTCTTTCTCAAGAGCCTCAATGGCTAAATTTGAAGGGGGCAAATATGAACTGACAACCAGTTTTTTCCCTTCAATTCCAATTGGTATAAGCTCAAAAAGCTCAAAAAACTCCACAGGGAACTTTTTTAAATCTTTATCAGGAAGGTTAAGGTCCATTTTAGCGATAAATGGCACTGAAATAAACTCGGCCATAGCACGATAAATCTGGTTAGGCGTCATGATACTCTTATGAACGATTATCTCCTCAATTCTTCTCATTGAGGTGGCCTCCTCGTTCATAACTTCCATGAGGTCTCCATAGGACATCAACTCATTATCAAGAAGATACTGGGCAAAAGTACCTTTAACTTTTTCACAAAGAGGAAATCCGTCAAGAGTGCATAGGAAGTCGGCAAATTTTTTCTCGTCCAGTCTTCCTAAAGTAGCTAGCTTCTCAATAAAGAAAACACCTTTTCCGATTCCATTTTGACTGACCAATCTAATATCATCCTCGTTAAGCAGGGAGAGGAACAGAAGTTTCTTGAGAAAGGCATCCGATGAATCCACCTGGCCATCGAAAAAACGCTTTATGGCTCCTTCCTTTACCCAGGATATCTCTTGTGCTAGTTTTTTTACGAAATCTGAAAATGACTGATTGTCATTTTTTAATTCCTGTATGGATCTCTTTTTAGATGCTGCCATAAATCCACTATCTCCCTCTATTCAGAAATGAGATTTTAACATTCCGGCCAGGTACTATTAGACATTTTACCAACCTGCCGAGAAATGCAAGGGCGCAAGCCAATTATTCTTTTTAAAAACCCTGTTTGGCGATATGCTTACATAGACATAGTATCGGAAAACTTGTGATAAATAACAAGTATTTTATTTAAAAAAGACAATAAAATTATTACCTTGGCTTTATAATAATTATAATGATTTTGCCATGCTAAATTCTTCTTTACCTGATTACGATTCCTGGGGCAATCGCCATTTCTATTTATTTAATAAATCACCTGCCGCCACCGGCACAGGCGCAAGCGCACCCTGCACAAGCGCAGGCACAGGCGCAACCACTGCCTCCTCCTCCGCTACCACCACTATAAGTGGAAACAGGGGGCGGATTTGTTTTTCCGGTTATTTTTGAGGTAAAGTTGCTTACATCAGTTACTAGACCGCTGGAAAAATCGGTAATTGAATTGGTGATTGATGAGGCGAAATCAGAAATGGAGGCTAAACCGCCGCCCTGCCACGGCGTTCCACCGGCGCCTCCGTATGAAATCCACCACCTGGGCATAGGGATGGTTTCATGTTTTACGCTTTTAGCGAATCGACCGCCAAAATCCTCATCCATCATAAGCCACTGGCTTTTATTGCCAAAGGCATCTCCGGCAACCTCGGGAGTGCCCGCGTTCTCCACCATAAGCCAGGCTTCCTCCGCTATTCGCCCGTAATAGTCAACGGTCTCCTTCCTGGAAAATCCCTTTACTTTTCGATTTGTATCCTTAATGAACTTGACAGCGAATTTTGAGGCTCTTCTTTTTGAAAACCCACCGTCTTTTTTTATACACTCAAGAAACTGATTCTCATAATCACGGAGTTTCAACCCCGGTTTTTCCAATTTTCTCAATTTATAGTGTTTGGATTTTCTTACTTTATCCGTTCCTTTTCGCATAAGGCCAAATAGAATCATTGTCATTATTATATCAA
>CAYSHR010000296.1:942-5185 GCA_964430795.1 uncultured bacterium | reverse complement strand
AAACCGCGCTTTTTGATTTCCGTAGTTGAAAAAGCCAGGGATGGACTTTTTCGACGCTCAAAAATGAAGGGGTAGCTAAATATGAATTGCGACGAAGTTCGGGAACAGTTGATTGATTTCATTGAGGAAGAGCTGCCCAGGCGGCAAACCAAGATGATTCAGCAACACTTGGAATCCTGTGTGGAATGCAAACAGGAAGCTCGGGAATATGACTCTGTTTTGACATCTCTTGTTGACGCGGTTCAGGACCCGGGTGATGAATATTTTTCCAGGCTGTATCCTCAGATCATGGAGAGAATCGAAAGGAACGAAGGGCTTGTCTGGTATAAGCGGATATTTAAAAACGGTGGACCTTTCAAGAAGCTCACTCTTGTAGCCGCGCCGGCCCTGGTGGCATTATTCATAGTCTCCCTCTCTATTTTTCCCCGGATTTTTGGCGCCGCTCCTGTTGGACCTGACGGAGAGAAAGTTCACACTACAGCCAAAACCATGGTAATCAGACATTCGGTTATGCCTCCCAGAAACGGCGTTGTATATGTTTCGGATATGTCTGACCTTGAGGTGGAAGAGCTTCATAACGCTCTTATGGTAACCCTTGAGGATGTTATGGTGAATCCCCCGCGGAACGATGACGATGACTTTCGGGCTGTTTCCGTTACTCCTCTGGATGCCGCGGGTATGAGTCCAAATCTGGGAGGCCTCGATTCTGATGGATGGGGCGAGGTTATGAACAAACTGGCCAATTTTGATGAAAACGCCATTTAGCTGGAGGATAAGAAGATGACCCGAATCACGTTGACTATTATCATATTCGCCATAATTGCCTCGTTATTCCCGGTTTTTGCCCAGGCTGACAACCGTGATGAGGTTATGAGGCGGATTGAGATGCTGCGTATCTGGCGACTTACGGAAATACTCAACCTGGACCCTGCCCACGCGACGAAAATCTTTCCAACTCTTAGCAGATATGACAAGCATTTCAGACAAATGGGACAAGAGAAAGACAGGCTTTTAGGCGCCCTTAAGACAGAGCTCAAAAAGGAAAATCCCGATTCGGCAAAGCTAAGCAATATTTCCGCTGAAATCTTCCTGATTGAAAAAGAAGCTATGGAAATACGGGAAAAGATGTTTGATGAACTAAAGGATATCTTCACACCGGAGCAGATGGCCAAATATATCATCTTCGAGATAAAATTTCAGAAGGAGATGGAGGAAATAATCCATAAGGTCAGAAGAGATCGGGCAAGAACGGGCACAATGAAAATCAAAACAAAAAACAAAAACGACAAATAATCCCGCCCAATGGCAGCGATCAATAACACGAACCTACCAAATAAACACGTCTTTTAAATGCTTTGGGCGGCGTCCCATTCTCCAGCGGTTGCAAAAATCATCCATTTTGAATAGATTGTAGGCTACAGGCATAAAAGGCGCCGGAACAAAAAAAGTTGATGTATGTAATCGTTCAGTGACAAGGGAGCAAGGTGGCGGGGTTTGAGATCGGGGGAGATGACCCCATTTCTCAACAATGGCCGGCATTGTCAATAATATTAGGGAAATGGGGATCGTGTACCCCGATCTCATATATGAAAATCCGGGTACACGTAACAAGTACATCTCCCCCCTTTTCCCAAAAGCCCCCTTATAACTGAACGATTACTGATGTCTCTAATTTGGGAGTGTTTAATGAATCGAAAAATGCTGATCGCGGTTTTTGCCCTGCTTTCCCTGGCGGTCTTCTTCGCGGGTTGTTCCGATGATGACCACGATGACAACTCCGCTGGGCCTGGTGATGACGACACCACTGAAGATGATGATGGCGCCGGTGATGATGACGATAACGACACAGGCCAGGACGATGATGACGATACTGATGATGACGATGACAGCGCGGATGATGACGACGAAGATGATCCGGACATCGCGATCCTGGATTCACCCCAGAATCCCTACCCTGACGGCTTTGACTTTAACGAAACTTTGCCTGCCGGGCCGCTGAGACTAAAAGCCGTGGAGTATGACGCCTGGCACGAGCAGTGGCACCAGCCTTATTACGGCGCGTCTGTGGGCGCCTTTTTCGTTGACGAGGAACGGACCGCGGTCGATCATTACTACGATACAAAGGATAGCTGCTTGTGGAGCGGCGCTTATCTGGCCAGCCAGGCTTTTCGCTATGCGGTCACCGGCGATCCCCAGGCTAAGGCCAACGCCATTCGCACAGCCCAGGCGTTGTCGGGCAATCTGCACGTGACAGGGCGTCCTGGCTTTATCGCCCGTTATCGCGGCCCCCAGCTTTCTCTGGCGGACGACTGCGACCAACTCAATGAGGAGATGGAATGCCACTATGTTGACGAGGGGGAATTCGCCGGGGATTTCTGGAAGGACAACACCAGCCGCGACCAATATAGCGGTTGGTTTTTCGGCATGGCTGTGGCTTATGACCTTGTTGACGACGAACCTATGCGGAACATGATTCGCGCCGATGTGACCGAGGTTCTTACAGAACTTATCACCGAAAACTGGTGGATCATTGATATAGACGGCAGACCAACCACGGCGGCGCCAAAAGTAATGGCCACCATGCAGATACCCTGGTCCCTCATCGGCTATCACATGACAGGGCAGGAAGCCTTTAGAGAAGTAGTGCAACACTGGTTGGCTGACGAGAATAGACAGAAGTATGAGATATCCTTGTTTAACTTCTTTAATCGCTACGCTCAATATTACTCCAATAGCTTTGGGCACAAAAACTTTTACAGCCTTTTGCGCCTGGCCCGGGTCTATGTCAACGATGGGGATTATCAATATTACAAAAATGTTTTTGATACAAAACAACATACATTCACCCGCTTGTCCCACAACGCTTTTTTCACCAACATTCATATGAGCCAGGGCATCTATGATCCGGGTAAGGCAAATGATCCCTATCTCGACCAAATAACTCAAGACCTGACGGATTTTATGTCGGCGCCAAAATTTCGCTACGCCAGCTCTCCGCCGGCCGCGCCTTTGGATCCGGTGTCGGTGTTTCTTGCCGCCCTGTGGATCCAATTCCCAATCCTGGAAGAGATGATGGGGGGTATCGAAGAACAAGCCCTGGAAGCAGATCCGGTCAACTATCAGTGCACAGTGGAATTCCAATGGCGCCGTAATCCTTTTAAAAACTACTGTTATTACGTCGAGGAACTCCGGGAGGTAAATCCGGGTATCGACTACCTTGTGGCTTACTGGATGGCGGCGTTCCATGGGTATGTACAAAAGGATCAGTGATTTAAAAGCTCCGAAAAGATCATGCTTATAATTCCATAGGCACAATGATCAATAACCAATAATGGTTGAATTTCCCGCTTGACAACCGTTCCGATCAGGCGCATAACAGGAACCAGAAAGGGAGGAGATTCGAAATGCCGAAAGCCCGCTTAAATATCAGCCTTGATCCAGACTTGATCGACTTTATCAAGCTGTTCGCTTCTGAGAATCGCACTACTGTAGCAGATGTCTTTACCCAATACATCCTCTCGCTGAAGCGACACGCCCACGGCGATCCAATGGAGATGATCCTATCCAATCCAGCCTTTTACGAAGCGATGGAGGATACCCGGAAACGACTGCGAGACGGTTCCGCGAAATGGCGCAGCATGGATGAGGTCTTCGGCGATTGATGGAAGTACGCTTTGAAAAAGCCTTCGTCAAGGCCTTGAAAAAACACGCCGCCATCAAAAAGCAGGTTGAGGCCAAAGTGAAACAGATCATGGCTCACCCTTTCGGGATGGGCGAACCGCTCAAGGGAAACTTCCGGGGATTTTATTCTTGCCCTGTAAAAAAGAACTTCATTCTTATCTACCTGTACTGCGAGGTCTGCCGCAAGAAAGGCGATAACGCCTTTGTGCTCTGCTCCGACTGCGCTAAGACGTCAGACGCGACCTTCAAATTCGTGTTGATGGGTCCACACGATCAGGCCTACTAAATTAAGTAAAACACCTGTGGATTCATAGAATTCCGTCCACATCACCTGCTTTTTTCGATATTACCTTAAGTTCTCCAAATATGATATAATCCCTTTTTGCAAACACAAACTTACTTTTAAATGAAAGGTTGTATGATGAAAACATATTGGTTGTTGGCAATTTTAGTGATTTTTCTTTGCGCCGCTCTGGCCCTTGCCGATTGCGGTGGTTGCGATGACGATGACGATGATGACGATAATGACACATCACCAGACGATGACGACTCGGACGATGAT
>CAYSHR010000296.1:0-932 GCA_964430795.1 uncultured bacterium | reverse complement strand
ATTTTGAGTCCGCCGATGATGTAGGTGGCGATGATCCAGATGATGATGACGACGATGATGACGACGACGATGACGACGACGATGATGACGACGACGATGATGACGATGACACCGTTGATTACGCGGTTCACTTTGACGGCGTTGACGCCTATATCGAAACCGCCGGCGGTTTGACTCCGGCTTTTACCGACAACTTCACTGTTGAAGCCTGGTTCCATCTCGATTCGGTTCCCGGAACAGGAGATGACTATGCCTTGGCCCTGAGTTTTGATATCGCTAAAATCGATACTGCCAGCGGCTGGTATCTCTTTGTTGATGATGAGTATTATGGCATGTGCGCCAAGAACACCTCTAAGAGTATGTGGTGCAAATACGGCACTTCCGTTCCAGTAGCCGGGGTCTGGACCCACGTAGCGGGAACTTACTCCGCGGGGGAATTATGCATCTACGTCAATGGTATCCAGGAAAGGTGCGGCAACCCGGGAGTATCAGATCCGACATCAACTTCTCCCATGGCCATTGGAGGGCACAATATTTTTAACACAGACTATTTCGCCGGAAAAGTAGATGAATATCGTGTTTCCAACGTGGTCAGATACACCGTTGGCTTTACACCGGAAGCCCAGTTTGTCACCGACGCGAACACCGTCGTTCTATATCATTTCCAGGAAAATACAGGAACCACAGTCGTCGATTCCTCGGGCAATGGAAACACCGCGACCTTTATTGGCGGGGTATCCTGGGTGGAGCATTGATAAGGTAAAAATTGGTAAGATGTCATAGAATACCTGGTTTCAGTTCTAAAACCCGGGCATGAAGCACCTATTATTGGAAATTTCGCCCCCGAATCTGTCATTCTGAGCCTTTGGCGAAGAATCTCTTGTTTGCTCAGCACAGATTCTTCACTGGGCTCAGAATCCAGAGGCTTTTTT
>CAYSHR010000295.1:0-5194 GCA_964430795.1 uncultured bacterium | reverse complement strand
CGGTGTGAAAATACTTTCTCGGTTCAACAAATCTCCTTACCTTGTCCAAGCGTCTTCGCAATATCTTAAAGTTAAAAAAACGACAGGAAGTAGTGGTGGATGTTTTCATTCCATCAAAAAAATTCAAAAAATTCTTCAATTGGTATGAGGTAAATTTTAACTTCTGGCCCCTTTGGATTGTGCCTTACTATATTCCCAGGATTTATCCATGGGTAAGCGACAAACATAAAAAGAAAATGGGCGAGAGCTTTATGATCGACTGCGCTGTTTATGGCAAAGTCAACAATGACCCCGACGTTGATTTTTCAGAGATACTGGAGCGCAAAGTCACCGAACTTGGCGGGATAAAAACACTGATCTCCCGCAATCACTATGACAAGAAGTCCTTCTGGGATATTTTTAACAAGCCTGTGATATCAAAAATGAAAAAGCGTTTGGATCCGGAAAATGTTTTTGGTGATCTCTATGAAAAATTCGCGCCTCGGAATTATGACGAAAAATCAGAATAAGGAGTGCAACATACACTCTAGAGAAATCTCTAAAAGGAGCCTGAAATGAAAACAGAGTATATTTTGTTTTTTATTGTTCTGATTATTGTGGCGGGAGCTTTGATTATTTTATCCTGCGGCGATGATGATGATGACGATTCAGGAGGCGGGACGCCTTTAGATGATGACGATACGACAGACGATGACGATCAAAGCGATGATGACGACGACGATGATGATGACGATGATGACGACGATGATGATGATGATTCAACATGGCCGGGTCCCCCCTGGTATGGTTGCACCCAGGACGACCAGCCCGGCGACGCCACTATAATCACCGCCCTTGATCACGTTGATCAATATTACAGCAGCGGGGATGATTTTCGGACTGTCAGCAATACCGTCACTTTTCCTGAAGAAACAGACTGGTCGAAGATAACAATGCGGGTTGAGCTTGATTGCCCTTTGGAGGGAAGCTGTGACGCGTGGGATCGCTTTGCCAATATCTACCTTATGAGAGATATAGCCAAGGAAGAGGAAGTTGTGGAATTGTGGCGTTACATCACTCCTTACAAATACAAAATGTGCATGCTGGCCGATGTCACAGCTTTTGGCCCGAGCCTTACAGGTGAGCAGACAATTTATTCCTTTATTTCCACCTGGGTTGGCCCTGAATCAGGATGGGCTGATGGAAATGGCTGGCGAATTACGGTTAAGTTCATTTTCCATCCGGCCACAAAAAACGACGTTCCGGACCACATAATAAATATCTGGCCTTTCTCATCCATCGAAGTGGGCAATCCCGATAACCCCATTTCAGACCAGATCGGCAACAAAGAGATTGATATGCCTTTGACCATTTCAAAAGCTGAAATGAGGGTTCTTGTTACAGGGCATGGTCAGGGCAACAAAAGGAATTGCGCTGAGTTTTGCCATCTTGAGCAGGTAATCGATGTAAATGGAACCACCTTTTCATACGATCCATGGAGGAAAGATTGCGGCGACAACCCCATCGGTCCTTATCAATCAGGCAGTTGGACTTTCGCGAGAGCCGGATGGTGCCCGGGGGCTGTGGTGATTCCGAAAGTCTTTGACGTAACCTCGGCGCTGGTGGCCGGTGACGCGAATACTTTTGAATATAAGGTATGGGAAGAGACTGATGTTGAATATGAAAACACATGCCGCCCTGGAGCGGGCGACGGATCAAACTATTGTGAAGGTTGCGCCTTTGACAGCAATCCTGGAAACTGTGATTACAATGGAGGGAATCACACTACTCCCACAGATAAGATTTCCGTTCAGATTTTTGTCTGGGAATAATCAAGGGACCCATTATGAAAAAAGTAAATAAAGCGCCAAATCTTTTGATCCTCTTTCCGGTTGTAGTGATCTGCCTGGCCCTGGCAGGTTGCGCCACTGTGGAATTGTCTCAACATGAATTGGACAAAATCAAAAACAGAGTAATAGCCGTAAAAAAACAACAGACCTGGAATGAAATTATCAAGCTCTTAAAGAATGATGGCTTTTCTCTGGTTACTGAGGATTTCCAAAAGGGTCTTATCGTCACCCACTGGAAAGTGGTGGATAAAATGGTGGGCAAGGCTTTTATCGCGCCATATACCGAGGTCCCTGATTACCAGATAATGATAACCCTTCAAGTTACCCAGGTGGATTCAACCTTTACGAAAATAAGGGCTGATATGAAAGCCCGAACCTTGGCTGATGGTCCGGAAAATCGCCTACCCGCTGAATTGCATCTGAAATACTATGATAAATGGTTCGCCAAGCTGGGAAGAAAGATCGGCGTTAGAATTCCTCACCAAGGACCGGAAACCTGGTATCGGACATCAAAATAGTTCCCCCGAGAAAAATTTCCTCTTTTTGTAACTCAGCCATTTACCTGTTATTCCAGGAAGTCCTTGATTTACCTGATTACGCCGTGCTAGTATTTAATTGCTTGTTTCAAGGCCGGGCATTATATAAAACATATCTTGATCTCCATAAACAGGAGCGAGAGTTATGAGTATGGATGTAATAGTAAAGTATCTCGACGGCGCCATGATCAAGGGCGTTACTGAAAATTTTGTGGTTGGTCGGATATTCAAGTTTACTTCTGAGGACGGCGAGCTTTTAAACATACCATTTAGGTTGTTAAAAGCGGTTTTCTTCACCAAAGATGAAAATATTAAAGGTAAAGTGCAGCCCAGGTTCGGAAAAAAAATCCTGGTTGAGTTTTCAGATGGAGAAAAAATTCTGGGCACTACCGTGGATTTTAAGGACGACAAACCCGTATTTACAATTTACCCTATTGATAAAGAAAGCAATAACGACAGGATTATTGTAAATGTTAACGCCGCGGTAAAAATCAATATCCTCGGCACAACCCTGGGAGTGGAAAACAAACCTCTATTTGACAATTCCAGGCCCTTGTCAAAAAAGATGGTCGAGGGCGCCGTATATAAAGTTATTTACAAACTGGCAATTGAGTTTCAAAATCCTAAAAACACCATAGATGAAGCCTTTCTTCTTGATAAAAAAATATTTATTAAAAACAGGCTGGAGTCCCTGATCCGACAATTTGAAGGGGCCAAAACCAGGGAAGAGTGTGTTGAAATAATAGGTTTAAAAATGAAAGAAGTTGAAATGGACCTTGGAAATAAAGGTCTGGATAAGATAGATGAGTTGATGAAGACTCTTTTTGAGGATACCGGCTATAGTTCATGAGAACCTGTGACCTCTGATGCGGATACTTTACAGGGTGCCGGAAAATCTCCCGGAATCCACAGGTGACGCACCGGTTATTGGGTCCAGTGGCGCGCTGGTTACTTCAAGTGGCTCTCAAGAAGTTTGAAATCAACGTTTTTTCCTACAAGATTGATTCCCCGTTTTACCTTTTTGGGATTGTCCAGCCGAAGATATTCAACAGCGTCCTCCAGTCTTTCCACTACCTTGAAAGTGTCTCCCCTTACTCGAATCAGGGGAATCTTCATCTGGGCGGCCTTGTCAATGATGATGTCATTTGGAAATAGACCGCCGGTTAAAACCACTGCCGCCGTGTCGGTTTCAAGAGCGGCAAGCTGGACGTCCGCCCTGTCGCCACCGACAATGACGATTTTGTTTTTTGTCTTCTTGAAATACTCATAAGATTTATCAAGATTCATGGCGCCTACCATAAATTTATCCGCCAACCGGTCATCAAGATATTCTTTTCCGCAAAGGACCTCGCCATTAAGAATTTCCGCCACCTCTTTGGCTGTGTAACTTGAAAGAACCTTGTCCCTGGGAATAATGCCGAAAACCTCGACGCCGTTTCTTTTTAGCATGGGCGCCACAAGCCTTTTCAGATAATCGATTTTGGGTTTGGCGACATTGTTAAAAATCACTCCGGCAAAATCATTTTTGAGAAAATTTTTAACAGCCAGCATTGTATCTGAATCGAGGTCGGTCTCCCACCTGTTGACCACTATCATTTTCGCTTTCATGACTTTTGTCAGTTTATAAGCGGGTAACTGGAACATGGCGCCTACAAAAAGGTCTTGGGCGCCTTCGACAACAACAAAATCATTATTTTTCTTCACCTTGGAAAAATGCTCGCGGATTCTGGGAAGCTTATCAACTGTTTTGCCTTTATACGCGCGGTTAAGAAGATCGGGAGTAAGAAGAACCGAGCAGATAGTCTCCAGGTCGACTTTCTGACCGAGAATCTCGCCGGCCAGGACAGCGTCTTTTTCCGTCCATACTTTACCCACCTTGGTAGGCATGGTGCCAACCGGTTTATAAAAACCCACCTTCTTTTTCTTCTTGACGTAATAAGCGCCGATGCCCACGGCAATCAGGCTCTTTCCCGAATAAGGGCGGACTGAACATACGTATAATGGTTTCATCTTTTTATCTCCCTTAATATAAACCTGGCGTCAATGGCGCACGCGCCTTCTCCCTGAGGTAAAACAGATAAAGGATTCAAGTCTATTTCGTCGATTTCAGGAAAGTCCATCATCAGCCTGGAAACTCTCAGCAGATAGTCTCTGATGCTCTCCAAGTCCACAGCAGGGCGCCCTCTGACTCCAAGAAGCAAGGGATAAGATTTTATCTGTCTGACAATGTTTACCGCGTCATTTTCAGATAGTGGGGCGATTCTAAAAGCCACGTCTTTGAGAATTTCGACATAGATACCGCCAAGGCCAAACATAATCATGGGACCAAACTGAGGGTCTCTGGTGGCGCCGATTATAACCTCGGTTCCTTTTGGAACCAGTTCCTGTATGGAGACGCCAAGTATGGTAGCGGTAGGCATAAACTTTCTCGCCCTGGAAACAATTTCATAAAAGCCATCAGAGACCTCCTGGTCATTTTCAAGACCAACCAGGACGCCGCCAACATCGGTTTTGTGGAGTATTTCAGGACTGACGATTTTCATAACCACCGGATAGCCGATCTTGTTGGCGGCCACAACCGCCTCATGGATATTTTCAGCCAGGATATCTCTGGTGGTTTTCATACCGTAAGATTCCACTACTTTTTTAGCTTCCAGTTCAGTAAGGGCTGTGCGGTCCTGGGAAAAGACTTTCTTGAACACCTGCCTGACCGAAGTTTTTTTGATGTTTTTCAACGCTCTGGTTTTTGTGGCAGGCGCCTCTATTAACTTCTTGTATCTAACCATGGCGCCAAGGGCTTTTACCGCTTCGTCTGGATTCTCATAATTC
>CAYSHR010000294.1:0-5200 GCA_964430795.1 uncultured bacterium | reverse complement strand
CAAGGATCATCCGGTCAGGTTGGATGGCGAGTTCTTTAACAGGAATTTCGCCGGTTCCAACTCCATTGATATCTATGTTTCCACAAAGGAAAAAGGGGGAATACTTAACCCCGATGTATTTAGCAAAATTGCTCAATTTCAAGACTCGTTGGAGAGTGTGCCTGAAGTGAAAATGACTTATTCCCTGGTTGACCTGATGGAGGTGCTGCACAGAGAGCTTAACCGTGACAAAGAAGGGCCGGCGAGATTGCCCGACTCCCCAAACGCTCTGGCTCAATATCTTCTGACATTGGAATCATCAGGGAGTGAGGAACTTGAGAGGCTGATAAGTTTTAATAGAGATACTATTAGAATTGGGGCGCAACTTCAGGGCGAAGCCGTTGTGTTCACATATAACACAGGGATGAAGGCTCAAAATCTCGGTAACGAAATTATGGGCGAAATGGCTATTGTTAAGGTGACCGGACTTATCTTTCTCATGGGTCAATGGATTGATGATATTGTGGCCGGACAGAGAAGAGGGCTTCTTTTCGCCCTTATTTCCATCGCCATTATGATGGTAGTTGGTCTTAAATCATTAAGAGTCGGGCTATGGTCAATGATACCCAACATAATGCCCCTTTTTGTTCTGGGCGGCTACCTTGGGTTATTCTGGGGGCATGTTGATTCAGACGTTCTGGGCATAGCCATGGTGGCAATCGGTATTGGAGTGGATGACACAATTCATTTTTTGACCCGATTGAAAATCGAATGGAGTCGAACTGAAAATGTCGATGAGGCCATTCAAAAGACATTTCATTTTTCAGGCAGAGGTATTGTCATGACCACCATTATCCTGGTGGCCGGATTTTCACCTTTTATATTATCAGATTATTTGTCCATAGAAATAATGGGAACTTTGCTGCCCATGACATTGGTTGCAGCGTTATTGGCCGACCTGTTTTTCGCCCCCGCCCTGGTTAAAGTCGGCGCTATACGCTTTTCAAAAAAGTCATAAATTTAATCAGAACCCGCAGGTATCAGCGGAGTCTGATTCATCATCATCGGTTGTTTTGCAACTATCGGCGGTTTCATCGCAACTTTGACCAGTGGAGCATGGATTACCGGAGGACCGGCATCCTTCTGATTCCTCATCACAAGTCTCAACGCCGGTGCAGAAAAGATCATCATCACACTCAGGGGCTTCGCCGGCGCCGCATTGCCCCAAAGAGCATACTTCAAGACCATTACAAAAAACTCCATCTGAGCAATCGTTATCAATGCCGCATTGGGCCACTCTTACCCGGCCCATATAAGGGCGGTAATTATCCTTGGTGATAGTAACATCAATTACCATGCCTTCTTCTATGGGAATGGAGATAGGCACGGAGACTTCTTCTCCCGATGTTTTTGAATTGCCCACGACTTTGCCATTGATGGTCAAAATTATTATTCCTCCCTTTACCGGTACATGAACATCGAGATAATCCTGCAAAAAGGAGATTGTCTCTTGATGATCAACATCAAATTCCAACGGCGCCTGGGTCCACATCTTCATAGTGGGATCGCCAAACCACTGAAACTCCTCCATAGCTATCTTTCTTGTGGGAATTGGACCATATTGGGTGAATAGATAATATTTACCGTAGTTGAGAACATGGCCAAAAGGAGGCGAAGAATCGGGTACTTCTTTAACATTGTTTTCAAATCTTGGAATATATCCCGGCCATAGAGCGTCCATCCAACCCCACACCAGGCGATCATTATATCCTGAGTAGCTGATTCTTGCAGAGGCGATGACCCCCACGGCGCCGCCATTTAAGTTTCTCTGCCAGGCCTCGGCAAAACTCTCCTGGTGATCTGGAGTGAAGTTGATTATCGAGTCAGTCTCATTATCAAACCAGCCCGTCTCGCAGTTTATGGAGAAGACGACAGGTGTTTTGATTCCATTGTCGAGGCTCATGACATCTACAAAATAAAATTGAGGATCTCCCCAGCCCAATGCCCAGCCGTGGTCCCTGTGGGTGACGAAATTTACGCCGGTGTTGATGGCGCCGGCAATGTCTTGATTATGGCAGGACCAGTCAAAGCCATTGCTTCTTAATAATTCGCTGGGAAGATTAGTTCTGTCCCAGGTCCACCAGTCGGCAAAGAAATTGTAACTTGAACTCCTGCTCCACTTTTGGGGAGTAACATCTTCAGGGGTTACATAGCAACGGTTTGGGGTTATGGGGCTATTGTTATAGACCTCCTGGAACCAGCGATACATCTCTTCAGATGTCAGCAGAAAACGTCTGTCCGCTATCTTATCTTCATTTCTATCCTGAAAATACGCGAAATGGTAACTGGTATTATAAAAGGATTCGTCATCAACAGCGCCTTGTTGATATTTGATGATTTTATCCACTCTGTCATTTGCCTGGTTCGGTGTGTCGACGCTTATGCGACCAACACCAATATCACCGAAGCTGTCGTCTCCGTCAACACAGGCGTAATAGTGGTCACTGCCCATTTTTGAAAAATATGAAAGATGAAAACTGCCGTATATTGTGGGTAAAAACTCTGAATCGCCAATAAGAAGAACATATTCCAGGGGCGGTGAATTGTTATGATATGCCGCCGAGATAAATTCCTTGATCTCTTTCGCGGATTTTCCACTCTCCTCGGTAGTTACTACTTCTGTAACAATCCCCATTCTCATTTTCCAATTTGCCAGATTCTTGGCGGCTTCAAGAAAATCAGGGTGGGTTATGATATAAAAAACCGGGTCTGTGGCACCTGATTTGTTATGGGAGTCATCATCTGCATTTTCCTGGGCAAAGACGGAAAAATTTATGGTGAAATTTTGCAGCATTCTTTCGTAGGTTGGATTTTTCAAATGGGGGTCAATCCATAATTTGCCGGTATCGCCAAAAAAATTGATTGTAACTTTGATGTTTTTAGCCAAAAGCAGACGCCCTGTAGCTGAATTATATTCTATAGGGCATACCCAAAGTTGATTAACCCGAACTCCCCTTGAGATTTTTTCATCTTCAAGAATCTCTTTTTCAAGGGGGAGGAACTTGTCCACTTTATATTCATTGGGCAGATAGGCAAAAATAGGATCGTCAATGCCAGCAGTGTCCTGAGCCGGAGGCTGAACAGGCATAAGGCGATAAGCGCCCAAATCCACCCAGCCGCTGTATTCCACCCTCACGCCAACTTCCGCCTTTGATGGAATTACGAAGTTGATGCCAAAGTAGGGCAGGCCGGGCGCTCCTTCCTTTCCAAAAAAACCCTGACTACCAAAATCAATTTTCGTAAAAGTTAGGCCATCAATCTCTATTTCGTTAAGCTCAGGAATCGAGGGATTGAATGAAAGGTTAATCGTCTCTTTGTCAATGGCGCCAATGGTCATATTTTCAAGATTGATTTCATTATTATCCCGGAAATCCGAATCCTCAAAATCACCGCAACCCATACAAATGATAAAAATAGAAAATAGAAGACAGAGGGAAGGAGCAATATAAAACTTTCCAGAATTCATCTTATTCACCTTTCAAATTTTAAACCGCATGGCAAAGAGAGAAATGATATGTTCCCGTGGCGAAAAATATACTATCACAAATCCCAGATAGTGGTAAATCTTTAATTTGATTGGATATTAGCAGGCTGATGAATAGTATTTTCGTCGGTTTTTAAATCGCTTCGTGTTGTAAAAATAAAAACCCCTGCTGGTTTTCCAGAGAAACAGGGGTCTGCTTTATTTTTTTCTGAATCTATTTTCTGTAACTTTTTATCCAGCTCTTGGCGTATTTGATTCTCTCCCTCTGCACTGTTGTAAGCTTTTGTCCCTCTGTTTTCGCGATCATTGTTTGATAAATTCGCATGGCGGAACTGGGATATTTTGACCTTGATTGTCCACCAAGAAATATTCCTAATCGCGTAACTCCTTCCATATCATTGGTATTGAGGAGAAAGTGGTAAAAACCTTTTCTGAACAGATCGATTGCTTTTGGATCCGGTCCATCCATTACTACAGAGGATTCGGCCAACCTGCGATATAATTCTATGTTTCCCGTTTCTTTCATAATAGCGGTTTTAAACGCGTCCAACATGGCGTTGTGATCCAAGAAATCATTAACATAGTAGAGATTTTGAGGAGTTCCGTCGGCGAAGGCTAATTCCAGGTTCTCTGTTTCAAGAGTCCTGTCATCCCAGATTAATATTTCATCAGCACTTGCTTGGGTGCCTGTGAAGTAGATAAAACCAAGAACAGCTATTGCAATAACAAGCATCCTGCTTTTTTTCATAATTGCTTTCATTCATTGCCCTCCTTTGCAATTGACATTAATTTATGCCATATCCATGCCATAAAAACCTATCGTATTAACTGAGGGGTTTGTTTAGTGTTTTTATTTTATTGAGTAAAAAAAAGATGATTGTGGTCAACTAAAAGTAATTTGACCTTACATTTTTTCCTGTTTTACTAACTTTTAGAAGAGGAATGAAAGCTGCATCTTGTAATTTCTTCCAGTTTCGAATATCCCTGAGCCGTGGTATTTATATTTTTCGTTTGTAATATTCTCCACAGCCATTATTCCCTCAAGCCAACTTACTGCTTTTATTCCCACTCTCAGGTGGTGAATGTCGAAACCGGGTGTACCATCAGGGCCTATTCTGGCGTCGTCTTTGTCACCCTGTGACAGGCGGTCCTGCTTTGCCGCGGCCTCCATTGCCCACTCGATCCACATGGGATCAAAGTTGATTCTGGAATAGGCTGTGCCCATCAAGGGCGGGATTCTTCTTATGGGCTCATCATCGGTATCATTATGTCCAAGGTTATATGAGGCTGTTACACCGGATCTGAAAAAGTCGTCGAAGAAAGAAACGCCTCCGGAAAATTCCACACCATAGATGTATGCCTCTCCAACATTTTCGTTCTGGTTTACCCGGTCCTGGCCGATAAATTGTTGGCCATTGTAAGTAGCCGGTTTACGGGCTATCAGGTCTGTGATTGATGAATAAAAACCAAATAAGGATAGATAGGTGTTGGGATGAAGAATCCGGTAGCCAAGTTCATATTGCATTATGGATTCGGGGTCGAGTTCGTTATTTGGGATATCGTATCTTCCGTCTTCGCTTCCAAGCTTTGTAAGGTCATCCAGCCCCGGCGCCCTGAATCCCTTTGACGCTCCCATTGTAATTCCGTGATATTTGGCAAAGTTAAACAACAGATGGG
>CAYSHR010000293.1:0-5213 GCA_964430795.1 uncultured bacterium | reverse complement strand
TTGATTGTAGGGGCAGGCCTCTGTGCCTGCCCTTTGCACTTATCGCCCCCGAAGCGCGTCCCTGGAAATTTCGCCCCCGAATCCGTCATTCCGCACCATTGCCCAGAATCCAGAAGCACTCGATTTTACTGGATTCCCATTTTCTTGGGAATGACGATTTCGAGAGATTCTATTAAAAATTGACAGCCTCAATGACGATGATGACATAAAGAGTGTTGACTCAAGTGGCCATGACACGCGCGGTTATGGGTGTTTCCATATTTTTATCACGAATTATGTTTTTCTTTTAAACTCTTCTCTTTTTCACCGGCTTTTTTAGCTTCCTTGGCTTCTCTTTGCCCATTGTCGATTTTTTCTTTAAGCTTTTTGGCGTCTTGTCCGGGATTTCCCATCACCTGCTTCCCGCCAATCCACAATCCGGCAAGGTCGGAAACGCCCATGTGATATGGGATCGAACTATAATGAGGAACGTCAAAAAGAGCGACGGATGCTACGCGGCCGGGAAATAACGCGCCGTGCGCGCCTTCGAGGCCGACAGCTTTCGCGGCGTTATATGTGGCGCCGGCTATTGCCTCAGATACTGTCATCTTCAGACATGTGCAAGCCAGAGTTAAAATCAGAAGCATGTTTTCCGTGTAGCTCGAACCTGGATTCAGGTCAGTGGCAAGGGCGACCCGAACTCCCGCGTCTATCATCTTTCTGGCCGGAGCAAATCTCTCTCCACCCAGAAACAGGCTTGTGCCGGGCAGACATACTGCGGTTACATCAGAGGCGGCCAGGGCTTTGATTCCTTCTTCATCCACCGCCAAAAGGTGATCGGCGCTTGTCACCCCAAGTTCAGCGGCCAATTGGGCGCCCCCTAATGAGGCAAACTCATCAGCGTGAATTTTCAATTTCATGCCGTGGTCTTTCGCGGCTAATAAAATCTTACGCGATTCTTCAATAGAGAAAAAACCCTCTTCAGCAAAAACATCGCAAAACGTCGCCAGCTTTTTTTCCGCCACTTTCGGGATCATCTCATTAATGACCAGGTCAACATATTTCTCTTTTTCGTTTTTGTAATTTTTGGGAACGGCGTGAGCCCCCATAAAAGTTGGGATTATTTCCGTCTTTGAATTTTCGGAAACCTTTTTTACCGCCTTGAGAATCTTGATCTCCATATCGGTGGTCAGGCCGTAACCGCTTTTTATCTCCACCGCGCCAACGCCAAACCTGTTAAGAGTCTCTATTCTTTTTTTACAATCTTTTGCAAGCTGGTCCGTTGTGGCGTTGTATGTAAATTGAGTTGACCTGATTATTCCGCCCCCGGATTTCGCGATATCCAGATAGGTCTTGCCCTCGGCCCGCATTTCAAATTCGTTATGGCGGCTGCCGGCAAAAACAGCATGAGTGTGAGGATCAACCAGAGCCGGCATTACCACCCCACCCTTGGCATCGACAATCACATCGGGCTTTATGCCGGCGAAAAATCCTTTTGGACCGGCGAATCTGACGATTCCGTTTTCAAAGAAAATCTCCGCGTCCTCAATTACACCGAGGTCTTTTTTTTCAATGCCGATTCCGTCTTTATCAACAATACCTTTATTTGTCACAAGGCAGCCAATGTTATAAATAAGCGTATTCATTTATTATCCTGTTGCCTGATTTTTTTTCCGTGGGTTGGAATATTGACACCAAAAAAGTTGTCGCATTTTTTCGCGGCCTGGTTCATCTCATTTTCAAGCTCAAGACGATATAGCTCAAGTTCTTCCTTGCTTGCATGCCGGGGAATGTACCTGGGCTCGCCATTTATTATATAGACTTTGGCGAAGGGTTTTGGGATCATATATCTGTCCCATGAGTTAACCACCCATGCCCTGTCGCATCCCCAAATTACCGAAACCAGGGGTGCGCCGGTTTCCCTGGCTATTTGAATCGCTCCAATTTTTACTTTTCTGGCCGGTCCTGTCGGTCCGTCAACAAGCATGCCGGCACTCTGCCCTTCTTTTACTTTTTCAATAAGTTCCTTCATTGCCGCGGCGCCGCCTTTATCCACGGCGCCCTTGTGGGTAGAGCCACGAACCTCCTTAAAACCCCGCACCCTGGCAACCCTAGTAGCCCATTGGCCTTCCTTGCTCCTGCTGATCATAATGGTTACGCCAAGAGAACCAAGGTAGTTGTACTGATAAAACATTCTCTGATGAAAGGTGCAAAAGACAGCCCGGCTATGGTGTTTCTCCATCTCCTTCCGGCTAAGCTTTATTCCATCTATCTTCACAATCCGGCAGCTTCTATTGAGAAGAAACATGAGTCCCCCGATTATAGGAGGAATAATCGCGAGAAGTATCTTCTCCCACCATGAGAACCTTTTGCTTCCTTGTTTATCCATGGAAAAATTTTAAAGAAGAGATTTAGACCTGTCAATCCATTGAAATAATTATTTTCCTTTATTCCTTGGTAAAATTATGGCAATTATTTTTTATGAACAGAAACATTATTATTTTAATCGGGCTGGTGATAGCGATCGCGATAGCAATCGTGATGTTTTCCTTCTTCCGGGAAACGCCGGATGAAAGACCTCAAGAGCCTTTGCCACGGGCCAAAACACTATTAACAGAGATAAAACAGGAAGCAATCCCGGAAACCGCACCGGTCAAGACCCCCATCCCTGAGACTAAAGAGACTCCCCTGCCCGGCATGTCATTGGACCAGACCCTTTTCTGGTTGAAAAACAAATTCAAATCCCATGGCGCCGTATCCGGCCGGTTGGAAAACAGAACTTACCATTTTAAAGTAAGTTACCAAAAAGACCCCTGCGTAATGACACTGCATTCAAAGTGGGAAACTATTATTGACGGCGCCTTAAGCGTAGGCTCGGCCAGCTATAATCTGCCCTTTAAAAACCTCACTAAGCCCATTGTAAAAATCGAGAAAAAAGGCGGCGCTCATGGTGTTTGTAAAATAATCATCGGGCAAAAAGGCGCCAAGCGTTTTCGTTCCAACAACAAGAGTCACAGAACATTGAAAGTCTATCTGAAAACAGAAACAATCTGCAGAGAAGTTGCTGATAAAATCATCTACGCGTCACAGCTTTGCCAAAAGCAAAATGAAGCCGACAAGTAGCCATGGCCAATACTCATCCTGGACAAGATCACAATGGACAAAACATATGACATTATTGTAATTGGCGCCGGCCACGCCGGGATCGAGGCGGCTTTAGCAGCGGCGAGAATGGGCAGAACCACCCTGCTCCTTACTATTGATCTTGATCGAATTGCCAAGATGAGTTGCAATCCTGCCATCGGTGGTGTAGCTAAAGGGCATCTTGTCCGTGAGATCGACGCCCTGGGCGGCCAGATGGCAAAGGTCGCCGACGCCACTGGAATTCAATTCAGAAGACTCAATACAAAAAAAGGACCCGCTGTTCAGAGCCGTAGATGCCAGTCTGATATGGACCTTTACAGTTCCATGATGAGACAAATTCTGGAAAAACAGAAAAATCTATTTCTAAAACAGGAGATGGTCGAGGAAATCCTTGTCGAGAATGGGCAGGCCATAGGGGTCAAAACATCCTTTGGCATGACCTATCAGGGAAAAGGGATAATCGTTACGGCGGGCACATTTTTAAGAGGGCTTTGCCACGTGGGTATGACCAGTTTTGAGGCCGGGCGTTCAGGAGATGTCGCTTCGGTGGGCCTCTCCCTGTCTCTTCTAAAACTTGGTTTTGAACTGGGAAGATTAAAGACCGGGACTCCGGCAAGGCTTGATAGTAGAACCATTAACTATGAAGCCTGTATTTTGCAACCGGGAGATGATGTAATCGCCCCTTTCTCTTTTGAGACTAAAGAGCTGAACATTGACCAGGCGCCTTGTCACATAACCTACACCAACGAAAAAACCCACGACATAATAAGAGGCGCCCTTGATCGCTCACCTCTGTTTTCCGGAGTGATCCAGGGAACAGGCGCCAGGTATTGCCCTTCCATTGAAGACAAGGTCGTCAGGTTCGCCCAAAGAGAAAGGCATCATATTTTCCTTGAACCCACTGGAAAAAACAGAGTGGAGGTTTATCCAAACGGAGTCTCTACCTCCCTGCCTTATGATGTTCAACTGGACATGCTTCATTCCATTGTCGGCCTGGAGAAGGTAGAGGCGTTGCGCCCGGGATACGCGGTTGAATATGATTATGTAAATCCCGTCGCCCTCTATCCCACTTTGGAAACAAAGCTTGTCCGGGGTTTATATTTCGCCGGCCAGATAAACGGCACAAGCGGATATGAGGAAGCCGCGGCCCAGGGTCTTCTGGCTGGAATCAACGCCGTTAAAAAACTGAACCGGGAAGACCCTGTGACCCTTGGAAGAGACCAGGCATATATAGGCGTTATGATAGATGACCTTATTACCAAAGGCGCGGACGAGCCATACAGAATGTTTACAAGCAGGGCCGAATACCGCCTCCTCTTAAGAGAAGACAACGCTGACCAGAGGCTCACTCCCCTGGGATACAGCCTGGGATTGATCTCGGAAAATCGTATGGCGGACTTTGAGAAAAAAATAAACAAGGTAAAGTCTGAAGTTTTCCGCCTGGAAAAAGTCATTATCAAGCCCAACGACTCGCTGAATAATGAGCTTGCCAAAGTGGGCGCCGCTGTCATGGAGAAAGCTTATAGCCTGGCCGGCCTTCTCAGACGCCCTCAAATTGGTCTGGATATCCTTGTAAAATATGATGATAACTTAAAGGCCCTTCCAAAAGAGATCGCCGAGCAAGTCGAGATTGAAATCAAATACGAAGGATACCTCAACCGCCAGAAAGCCCAGGCTAAAAAAGCCCTTAATCTGGAAAACGCGCTGATCCCAAAAGAGCTGGATTACTCAAAGGTCTCCGGCCTCTCTTATGAGGTAATGACAAAACTGATAAGAGTCGCGCCGTCCACATTAGGGCAGGCGTCAAGAATCTCGGGAATCACCCCCGCGGCCATAGGCGCTCTTATGTTGCACATCAAAAAGATAACTTCTTAAAAAAAAGATTAAACAAAGCCCTTCCGGGTCCTTGTCATCGTTTGTCACTTCTGACCTGCCATTAATCAACCACAGCAACTGTCGTCGTCATTATTGTTGTCATCGTCATTATCATCATCATCGTCGTCATCGTCGTCGTCGTCATCGTCGTCGTCGTCGTCATCATCGTCATCATCGTTGTCATCGTCGTCGTCGTCCGGCGGCTGGTACGAGTG
>CAYSHR010000292.1:0-5234 GCA_964430795.1 uncultured bacterium | reverse complement strand
CGAAGACGATGACGACGATGATGACGACGACGATGACGACGATGATGACACAGCGGGGCCTCTGCCTACAAATACATTTACCCTGCCAACGCCGGACCAAGCCTTTGACAGCTTTGAGGTTGAACTAGAAGCCACAGTAACGGACGCGGTCACCCAGGATATTCATGTCCTTCTTGATGGAACAAACATAGATTCCTTGATTGTAATCGCCCCGCCAACTGTGATGGGAGTTCTGATAATTGATAGCGGTCCCCATACATTTACCATTGAAGCGACAAACCAATATGGTACTACTATGGAATCTGTGGACTTTGAAGTCTCACCGCCCAATGTTCAATTCACTACTCCTGAGAGCGGGGCTATACTTTACAGCAGACACGTAAATGTAGCAGGAACCTATTATCATGTCGCAGATTCTGATGTAACTATTTGCGAAAGAATAGATGAATTTACCTGTAATGATCTCACGGTCAATTTCCTGATTATGGGTGGAGAGTTTGAAAGCGAACTCTATATGTCCCAGGGCGCCCATACCCTGGAAGTGGAGGGCACATATAATGGCGGCGCCGACTCCACCATTGACCTTGTTTATTTCTTTATCGAAGGGGGCGAAGCCCATATTGAAATCGATTTATCACAAAACAATGTTGATGCCGGAGACACTGTAAACGTTGGATATACGGTCTGGGACCCATTTGGAAACGATATTACAAGTATTGCCACGGTTGATATGCTTGTCACCCCTATGGACGGCATATTTGTAAACGATTATGACGTTACCTTCTACTCCGCGGGTATTTTTGAAATCAATCTCTCGACTCTATACGGTGGAGATACTATCGAAGCGGTGGACTGGGTCTGGGTTGATGGAGGGGATGTAGTCTCGGTGGAAATGACTCTTTCAGATACGGTTGTACAGGCCGGTGAGCAGATATTTGGCGAATGCGTTGTGACAAATAATCTGGGACGAGAGATACAAACCGACATTATCTGGACCGCGGATCCCCACTTTGGAGTAGAGTTCGCGCCAAATGGCCTGGGACTATACAGCTATATTACATTTAACAGAACAGGCAATGTCACTATTCGAGGAACAGCCTCGGGAACGTCGATTTATGACGAAGAGGTTGTGCAGGTTCTGCCCGCCGATCCTTATTCTCTGGACATTATGCTCCAGGAACCACTGGTCCCGGAGGATGCAACCATATTCCCCGTGGTTGAAATCAGAGACATTTACAATAACCTTTTAAGCGTACCCTATATTATTGAAGTCTACCCGACAAATGGCGTAACTGTCGATCAGGTTGCTCATTCGGTTACTTTTGCCCAGGAAGGAACATTCCAGGTCTCGGCCATGGCTACCGGGTTCCCCTCGGTTTACGATACGGCAACAGAAACGGTTTTCACCACAACTCTGCCCGACATTGTATTCACCGCGCCGCCAAGAGGGCTGTACACCAATGCTACCGGCCTCTATGTTGAAGGCTATGTAATAGACTGCGACCCTTTAAATGACATCCTTTACATTAACGATGAATATTCCGCTCTTTCGGCCTCATGTGATTTTATCCATTGGGTAAATCTCGGCATAGGCTTGAATATTATAGAAGCGAGAGTTGAGGACGGCTCAGACTACGTTGCCTTCGGGTCAACAAGTGTATTAAAAGGGCAGGTATTCCCCAACGATTCTTTTATTGACGATGTGGTTACTCTGGGTCTTCCGGAGACGGGTATGAACAAAATGGGTGAAATCGTCAACGCGGTTGTGCAGGAGATGAACATACCTCAGATGATTTACGCAATGAACCCCATTGTCGAATATGAGGAGTCATTCTGGGGCATTGAACTTTATGAGATCAGAGTGGACGTTGATGTTGTGGAGCTTGGCGACATAACCATAGATTTTGATATTTCAGACATGGGCAACTATCTATACACCCAGGTTTATCAGCACGACATTTATGTCCACTGTGACACAAGAGGGCACGCTCTTGGCATTGGATTCCATATTCCCATCGAGCTTGGGCTTGACTGGGTGAGGCTTATCGCAAATGCATATCTCGATGTGGTGGACGATAACTTTGTTCTTGAATTCCCAACATTACAGGTGGATTTGCACGGATTCTGGCTTGACCTGGACGATATTTTGAATTGGTTTGAGGGAATAATAGAAGACATCGTTGAACCACTTCTTGAAACCGTGGTCAGCGACGCTCTTGAACAGGAAGTGCCACCGGTTATTGAGGATATTCTGAATGACCTGCCCCTTGATTATGACTTCCCGATTACCTTGCCTACCGGGCAGGATATAATAGTAAACATGGCCCTTAGGCCGGCCTCCATTACAACCAACGGAAGCGGCGACGCCTTCTCCATCACCATGGATGGCCGTATAATGACCGACTTCACATCCGGGGTTCCTCCGGCGCTGCCAGGGTCAATACAGACACCGGGCAATCCGTTGCAACCCTTCGGCCTCTATATTTACGGCACCTCCAACCTCTATGATCTTGGGCTATATATCGGTGATGACATGATGAATCAGGCCCTTTACGCTCTATATAAATCCGGTGGATTGTCCCTGGATATGGACGCGGTAATGAATACGGATGATTCAATCTTCGCACTGTTGCTCCCTGAACTGCCGGCCCTCTATCCAAACGCCGATATCAATCTGAAGTTCAGACCACTGCTGCCTCCTGTAATGCTCTTTGGCGCCTTGGATTCAGCGGTAGCCGACATTCAAATGGGCGACTTGCTTTTACACATGTACGTTAAGCCCTCGGGAGAGGATGAAATTCTACTTCTGACAGTCGCTGTTTCCATGGATATCCCCATAACACTTGATATCCCCTTCCCGGAAAACTCACTTGAAATCGCCTTTGGAACTCCCATTGTTGTTGTCGATCTGATCGCCGAACCCTTCATCGACTTTAACGATACCGTGTTCGACGCTTTTATTCCCGTGTTGGTCGAGTTTATACTTCCCGTATTAGGGCAGATGATCGGAGGAATCGAGATTCCCACCTTCGAAGGTTGGGGAGTGGAAGTCCAGCAGATGTTCCCATTAGGGCAATATACCGACTATTTGACTATCTGGACCTCGTTGATTTCGCCCTATACTGACGACTGATTTGATTTCTTTAACCCCCGAGGACTCTACTCTCCGGGGGTATTTTTTTGCCCGGCAAAAGAGACAAGGGAAAAGGGAGTTTCCCCCATCACTGGTAATTCGCCGGCTCCCCTCTACCTTTGGGAGGAGGTTGGGGGTGAGGGCGAACCATCCCATAATAGATGCAAGGTTTTTTGAAACATTTTCACCCCGCTGACAAAAATATGTGTCAAAATGGCGTGAACTGATTTTGCCATATGTCGATTCCGTATAGAGATTTCACATGCTCGTAAAAAACAAAAATATAATTTCCCTTTTTATTTTCATTCAACTCATTTTTTTGACAGGTATTTCATGGTCTCAAGTTGGGCCTTGCCGGTGGGGATTTGATGACCAGGCCGCCCTTGTTCCAACCGGCAGAGCCGGAGGTGTCGGCGTCACAGTTGGCGATAGCTTTTTTCTTATAGGCGGAGATATCCATGGCGAGGCATCAGCCAGGTGCGAAGCCTATGATCCCTATGCGGGCAAATGGCGCGGATGCGGTGATCTTCCTGAACCAACGAAAGGCGCTTGCGGCGATTCCATCGGGAATATCATCTATTTGGCCGGGGCGGATTCCGATGATGGATTTCTTCCTGACGCTTACTCTTATGACAAAGAGAAGGACCTGTGGGAAAGGATTTCCGACCTTCCCAAAGCTGTGGCTTTTGCTTTTTGCGGTGCCATTGAAAATCGGTTTTATCTTGCCGGTGGGCGGACAAAGGAGGGCGATTCCGACAACCTATATGCTTATGATCCTGAATCGGATTCATGGGAAGAGTTAACTCCCATGCCCCAACCCGCCTCTTTTGCCTCGGCTGTAACATACAAAGACGCCCTATATGTTCTGGGTGGAATCGGTTCTGACGCTCTATACAAATATGACCCGGAGACTGATACATGGGCGACCCTTTCCTCCTTTCCTTTTGAGATTCATAATGCCCCTTTGATAGCGCCGAATTATCCTTCATCCCATTTTTTCTGGTCCTTCGGCGCCTGTGATGACATCTTTTTCAATAATATTATTAGGGGCTATAATACCACTGATGGCTTGTGGTATGACATGGCGGAGTTTGGTCTTATGCCTCATTCAATAGCAGGCGCCGCCGCGGGCAATTTTCATGACTCTATTTTTATTTTTGCCGGAGGGCAAGATATTCTTTCTGACTCCCTTCTGGTTTTCAATCATTGCGCCCCCTATTTAAAAAACGTCCATCCCGCCGAAATCAATAATTATGAAGATAGTGAAATGGACTTTTTCGGACTTCATTTTGACACGGAACCAGGCAGCGGCATTTTTGTCTCAAATCAATATTCAGATAAAACCGCTGTTTCAAACCTTACTATCCTGGACGGTAAAAACGCCAGGGGCACAATAAAATCGGGTCTTGAACCAGGCTTGTATGATGTTGAGATTACTAACTCCTCATACAATGAGGACTTTAACTCAAAAGTTTTTACCGATGTTTTTTCCGTTTTGGCTCCATTGCCAACCATCGACTATCTTTTCCCAAATAATGGCGACCCAACGCCATGGGCTGAAGTAGTCATAACCATCCATGGCGAACATTTTTTCGGTACGCCGGTGGTTTCCCTTGTTAAAGGCTTGTCCATTGAGCGCCATCCCATGGAAACGGATTTGGAGAACAGCAAAACCATCTTATGCCGCTTCAAGCTGGGTTCCTTGCCGCCGGGCTACTATGACGTTCTGGTTGAAACGGAAAACGGAATAGGGCGGCTGCCTTCCGGCTTTCTAATAAACAACGAGGACGATGAGTATTATTTTAACGATGACAACAGCAACGCAGAAGGTAACCTTGTTGACTGTGGATGCTGCGGATATGACATGCGGGGATGTGGAATCGACTGCATGATGGATTGCCTTTATGACGGCGATGATGACGACGATAATAAAGACGATGATGATGACGACGACGATGATGACGATGACGACGACAACGATGATGACCAGCATGATAAAGATGAAGAAAATGATGATGATCATTTCTCTTATGATGATAAGGAGAACAAGAGCGGCGACGATGATGATCCGTCATGCGGAGGGTGCGGCGGTAGTAACCCG
>CAYSHR010000291.1:0-5242 GCA_964430795.1 uncultured bacterium | reverse complement strand
GAAATTGTTTGAAATATTTAAAACAGCGAGATCAATTTCTATCGATTTGGATAGAAAGGGCGCAAAAAAAACCCTCTCTTATTCCATTCGCTAGCTTATAAATTCAAGGAGTACATACTTGAAGGTAATTGGGAATCGAAAGTTTTACTGGTTGACTTTATTCACTCTTTTTCCGGTCCTGATATTGGCAATGGCATTTACCGCCTCGGCCCAGGAAGAAGAAGGTGGTGAAAATGACCCCGCCCCTTCAGGGGATGATGGCTCGGATGATCCTCAAGGGGAAGAAAGCGCGGCTACCACTGCCCCAGGCTCAGAAACCCCGCCCCCCCCTACACCAGCCCCCGGGGTGGACCTTAGGGACTCGGAAGCCATAGTCAATCTTGACCTTGTCAAGGACAAGGACATCAAGGAATTTATCGAGTTGATGTCAAAATGGACAAACCGAAATTTTCTAGTTGATAAATCCATATCAGGAACAGTCACACTGGTTAGTCCCGCCCAGGTTACAGTCAAACAAGCCTACGATATTTTTCTTTCCGTGCTGGCGGTAAATGGCTTTACAACAGTTGATGTGGGTAAGGTAACGAAGATAATTCCAAGAAAAGACGCTAAGCAAAACCCCATTCCAACTATTTCAGGCAAATTACCCAGAGATAATGACGCCATAATCACTCAATTGATTCCCCTTATTAATATTGACTGCAACGACGTGGCTCAGGCCTTCGCGAATTTAATAGGCTCTGATGGCGACATGTTCGCCTATGGCCCCTCAAATATGGTAATTATCTCCGACTCCGCCAGCAATGTTCAGAGGCTATACAGAATCATTCAGCAGCTTGATCAGGAAGGCGCCGAACAGAATATTGAAGTAATACCTTTGGAATACGCCAACGCCGAAGTCCTTGCCGAGATAATAGTCCAATTATTCGAAGAGGGTGTTCGCAAATCGATGATGACCACTGCGGCAAGACGGTTTTCTTCAGGCCGCACAAGAGGCTCCAGAAGGAGCAGAATCGGTTCAATAAGAGGCGCTGGAAGATCGAGTTCAGTTGGCTCAACCAATATCCCGACCCAAACCATTCCCAATATTATCGCTGACACCAGGACAAATTCTCTTGTTGTCAAATCGAGCAGCTTTGGCATTGGAAGGGTTAGACAGATCGTGAAAAAATTGGATCAGCCTTTGCCTGGCGGCGAAGGGAAGATTCACGTTATTTACCTGCAAAACGCCGACGCCGAAGAGTTGGCTATGACCCTTGCCGATCTTTCAACCGGATCCACCGGAGGCACGGGAATCTCCTCCAGGAACAGTAAAAATAAGCGGGGAGGTCTTAGAGGAGGTAGAACCGGCATCGGCTCGAAAGCCGGAAACCTGGCCGGCAGAATGGGCGGCCTTGCCGGCAGATTGGGTTCAAGGGGTCAAATGGCAGGCGGTGGTACGGGAAGGGGGGGCATTGCGTCCACTTCCGGAAGATTGTTCGCTGACTTTGACGGCGCTGTAAGAATTACCGCTGATCCGCCAACCAACAGCCTTGTAATTGTCGCGTCTCCCCGTGATTTCAAAATCATGAAGGAAGTTATTGATAAATTGGATATTCCCCGCCGCCAGGTCTATGTTGAGGCGGTTATCATGGAAATCACTATGGAGCGCGGTCTTGATCTGGGATTCGAATTCAGGTCCACAAACGACCCCGGCGATGACGGCATTCAAGTTATTGGCGGCAGCAATTATGGCGGGATTCAGAACGCCGCGGCCAATCCCTTAGGAATTTCAGGTTTTGCTCTTGGCGCGGTGGATGGCACTATTACGTATGGTGGGCAGGAATTCCCCAATATCGGCGCCCTGTTCAGAGCATTTCAGACCGACAGGGATATCAATGTTCTTAGCACTCCCAATATCCTTACCATGGATAACGAGGAGTCGGAGATTGTTGTCGCCGATAATATTCCTTTTATTACAGGACAGATATTCTCAGCTAACAACAGCAACCCCACCACTACTATTGAACGCCAGGACGTGGGAATAACCCTGAGAATCACTCCGCAGATTAATGAGTCAGACTTTGTTCGTCTTGAGATTTATCAGGAATCAAGCAATGTCACCGATTCACCCGAGGGACTTGCCGCCGCTGAAGTTGGAATCACAACAAGTAAAAGAACCACCACCACGTTGGTAGTGGTTAAAGATCGCCAGTGCGTGATTATCGGCGGACTTATGAAAGATAATGTGAGTGTAATTGACGCCAAAGTCCCTGTTTTAGGCGACATACCTGTTCTGGGTTATCTTTTTAAGTCAAGCAGAAGAAAAGTGGAAAAAACCAACCTCCTTATTTTCCTGACTCCTTATGTAATAAAAGACGCCACAGACCTTGAGGAAGTTACTCGCATGTCAAACAGAAGAATGCGGACATTCAGGGAGAAAAATAAATCCGTACTCCGCTCCGATCTTGAGGACGAGTATCTCAATAACAGAACTCTTACGCCGGCTGATGACAAATTCAAGGCGCCAAGAGCCGATGTAATTGAAACCGATCCAAGGTTGAGAAATCAAGGTGAGGGAGACTCCACACCACCACCTGGAGAAGGGGCGCCCCCTGACTCTGATGACAGCGAGGATGATACGGACCAACCCTTTGAAGACCTTACCGAAGATACTGAAGAGTAGTAATATATGTCATCCAAGATCGGCGAAATATTATTAAAAATGGGCGTCATTACTCAAGACCAGTTTCGCGACGCTTTGTCAACTCAAGGTGCCAAGGGCGGTCTTATCGGCCAGATTCTGATTAAAATGAATTATTGCACGGATGTTGATGTGCAGAAAGCTATTTCAGCGCAGCTTGAAATTCCTTTTGTTGAGAACATTGACGCCGAAGATGTCGATATTGATATCCTCAAAAAAATACCTCTTACCTTTTATAAAAAATCAATGGTTCTCCCAATCAAATTTCTTGAGGATGGGAGTGTCTTAACCGCGTGCCACAATCCCCTTGATTTTGCAATATTGGATGATCTTGCCCTGTTTTTAAAGGCGGACCTCGATACATTTGTAGCGCCCAGCGAAGCGATTATCGGCGCTATTAATCTATGCTACGACAAGCTGGCCACCTCAACAGATGAGGTTATGGACGACATCGAACAGGTTGAATCCGGCGAAGATATAATCGATATTGAGGACCTTGTTGATATTGAAGATGATGAAGCGCCGATAATCAGATTGGTCAATCATCTTTTGACAAGATCGATTAAAGAAAGGGCGTCGGATATCCACATTGAGCCCTTTGAAGATGAAATCGTTGTCAGATATAGAATCGACGGTGTTTTATACGAGATATTAAAGCCCCCCAAACGCATCCACAATTCCCTTGTCAGCCGTGTAAAAATCATGGCAAACCTGAATATTGCTGAAAAAAGAATACCCCAGGACGGTCGGATCAGGATAAAAATCGCGGGTAAGGATATTGACATCAGAACCAGTGTTATCCCCACCGCTCATGGCGAGAGGGTTGTCATGAGGCTTCTGGACAAGTCAAGCGTAAAGCTGGACCTTAATGACCTTGGCCTCTCTGAGGAAAAACATAAAAAGACCATCGAGCTTATTCATCACCCTCACGGCATCATCCTGGTTACCGGTCCAACCGGTTCCGGAAAAACCACAACTTTGTACGCCTCTCTTGTAATTCTGAATTCAACGGACAGAAATATCCTTACCGTCGAGGACCCTATAGAATATCAGATAAAAGGCATTGGCCAGATGCAGGTTAATCCAAAAATCGATCTGACCTTCGCCACGGGCCTTAGAAGCTTTTTACGGCAGGATCCCGATGTAATTCTGGTAGGCGAGATTCGTGATGTGGAGACCGCGGAAATCGCCATACAGGCGTCCCTTACAGGGCATCTGGTCTTTTCCACCCTCCATACCAACGATTCGGCCAGCGCTGTTACAAGGCTTGTGGACATGGGAGTTGAGAACTTCCTGGTTTCAAGCTCTTTACTGGCTGTAATAGCTCAGCGTTTAGTAAGAGTTCTCTGCCCTGATTGTAAAAAGCCTTATGTTCCCACAGAAGACGAGCTCAAAAAAATCAACTTACTTCCATCATCCATTGAAAAAAACAAGATATTTCTTCCAACAGGCTGTCCAAATTGCG
This sequence comes from uncultured bacterium, assembly GCA_964430795.1. Lineage (GTDB taxonomy): Bacteria > Lernaellota > Lernaellaia > JACKCT01 > CAYSHR01 > CAYSHR01. The sequence goes on along the minus strand of CAYSHR010000291.1, from coordinate 1,094 downwards.
TTACCACCGGATACCTTGGCAGAACCGCCATCTACGAGATACTTGATATAGACGACCACATCAAGAATTTGATTTTGCAAAATATTGACGCCAACACCATTAAGCGCCACGCCATTGAGAATAATGACATGCTCACACTGCGTGATGACGGCGCGCGCAAAGTTCTCATGGGTGATACAAGCATTGAGGAGATAATGCGCGTTACCCAGGAAGATTTCGCCTGATCGACTGAGGGAGCAAGATGCCTGTTTATTCCTATAAAGCCATGGACTCCAAGGGTAAGCAGGTGTCTGGAATCATTGACGCCGACACCTTAAAAGGCGCAAAGGCAAAGCTTCGACGGGAAGGCAAATTTCCCATCGATCTCAAAGAGGTGGCTGAAGAGAAATCCATTAAAGGCAAGGGCCTTTCCATGGAGATCAATCTCAGGACTCTTCGAGGCAAAGTGAAGATTACAGACCTGGCCATCATGACCAGACAGTTCTCCACCCTGGTTGGCGCCGGAATTCCTGTTGTGGGCGCTCTTACGGCTTTGTCCAAACAGGTCGAGGATCAGGTTCTTCAAAGAGCCCTTTCCCAGATCAGAGAGAAGGTAAACGAAGGCTCCTCATTGGCAGGGGCGCTTAGAGATCATCCCAAAATATTCACACCCCTATACATAAATATGATTGAGTCAGGGGAACAATCGGGAACACTGGAAGTCGTCATGGACCGCCTGGCCGATTTCACGGAAGGGCAATTAGCCCTTCGTCAAAAGCTCAGAGGCGCGCTAACCTACCCAATTTTCATGTTCGTTGTGTTAATCGGCGTGCTTTTTCTTATGAACGCCTTTGTTATCCCCAAAATCGCGGATATCTTTAAGGGGACCAAACAGGCTCTTCCCGATATAACAAGAGCGGTTATCGCCTTTTCCAGCTTTGTCAGAGGATACTGGTGGCTGATTCTTATTATTTTAGTCGCGGGGGCAATTCTGCTTAAACGCTGGATAAATACACCAAAGGGCAGGCTCAAATGGGATGGCTATATGCTGGCCCTGCCCTACTTTGGCGTGCTGATCAGGAAAGTTGCCGTAGGGCGCTTTTCCAGAACATTCG
>CAYSHR010000290.1:0-5245 GCA_964430795.1 uncultured bacterium | reverse complement strand
TGTCTTTTTCTTTTTTTTCTTTTTTTTGGTCGTCTTTGTCGAGGAAGACGATGATGATGATGATGATGACGACGATGACGACGACGATGACGACGATACCGTTGCTTTTTGGGAGGAGGATTTTCAAACAATGGCGCCGGGGGACTTGCCCGCGCCCTGGACTTTTATGGAAAACAACGCCGATGTAGCGGTAGTGCAAATTACAGATAAAGCGCCTCCCATGGTTCTTAAAATCAGCGATCCAAGCAGCGTCGCCGGAGATGGCGGCTGGGCGAAAATATCCATGATGGGGTACGCGGAATTTGCTTCTACTTTTAGAATCGCCTATGACATGGTAATGGACTTGCCCGATATTATTGCCTTCGGAGGCTATCAGGACCCTGGGCCGGCATGGGAATTTTTAGTAAATGTCGAAGGAAGCGTTCTCTGGGCATATGGCGGCCCCGGATATAATTATAACAATTGCGCCGCGATTAACGCCACGGTTTGGAACAGGATTACAGTAGAGGTTGATCCGGTGCTTTACACTTATTCCGTGTTTCTAAATGGTTCGTCAACCTCCTGCGTTGACTTGCAATTTATTTTCAGCGATGGATCTCTCTCAGGGTTTCAATGGCTGGGCTACACTTCGGGTGGTAGAGCCGGCCGCGCCCTGTTTAACAATATGGCAGCCTTTACACCGCTGGACTAATCCTTTTAATAAAAGCAAACTTGGAAATAATCTGGAGGAAAACATGAAGATATTATGGCTGATTCCATTAATGATGATAATGACAACCGGGATGCTCTTTTTAGGTTCCTGCGACGACGACGACGACGACGACGATGATGACGATGACGGCGCGGGCGATGGCGACGATTGCGATAGCCTCGGAGAGCAGCTCACAACCTGCTCAATTGATTGCCAGGGCGATATGGACTGCCTGTATGACTGCTACGAGCTATACATATACGACATTTTTGAAGCCTGCGACGAGATGGGGCCCTGTGAACAAGCCTGCTATGACGATTATAAAGATTGCTTCGCGGAATGCGGCGGCGTCAACTGCAAGGCAACTTGCTTTAACGACTATGCTTTTTGCGTTAATGATTGCCAGTAAGAGCGACAAGGGGCCGGCTTGGGAGTGCTTTGGTGGAGCCGGCGCTGAATTACGGATTACAAGTTTCAGCGGATGGCGTGGGTCAGGCTTGGGCCTGCCCACGTTTCTACCTAAATCAAATGCAGCATCTCGGAATATTTCGGCAGGGTCCACAGGGCGTCCTCAACATGGGATTCGGCTTCATCACAAGGGGTTCTCAAAGCCGCGAGGGCGGCCACCCCATCTTTGCCCAGATAGTCCACCATCTTCTCAAGGTCTTCTTCCAGGGTTTTTGCTTTTATAAGAACATCTCCGGATTTTAAAAGGCCGTTTTCCAGGGCTACGAAAATATTCTCAAGATGTTTTACCTTCTTTTCAAGAAGGGTTTTGGCTTTTCCCGCAGAGAGGGTATTGGCGGTTAAAGCGAAGTTTTCCATCTGTTTTACAAGGGCCGGCGCCACATGGGTTTTGGCCAGCTCCCTTAACGTATTAAGTTCCATAAGCTTGATTTGGGCGTAGGTCTCTCTTCTTACCTCAACCCGGGCCGCAAGCTCAAATTCCCGCAGCACTTTATATTTCTGGTAAAGAGCCACGATGTCAGGTTGGAGATATACCTTGAGGGCTGATGAGGTGTCCGGCAGTATGGGGAGTCCGCGTTTTTGAGCTTCGGCAAGCCAATCGTCCCCATAATTATTTCCTTCAAAAAGGATATCCTTTCCTTCTTTGACTGCTTCCTTGACAGCGGCGATTGCGGCGGTTTTGATATCGGAAACCCTCTGTGAGTGCTTATCAATTTTGCCAAGCATAACCTCAAGGCCGTAAGCTGTAAGAAGGTTCAATACGGTGGTTGATTTTGACACGTTATGTGACGCGCCCACCGCGCGAAACTCAAACTTGTTTCCTGTAAAAGCCACTGGAGATGTTCTGTTTCTGTCGGTTACATCAGCTTTGACTCCCGGAAGATGCCTTACCTTAATGTCGAGGCCGGTAGCGATCTCATCATTCATAACGCCTTTTTTTTCAATACTGTGAAGTATCTCTCTCAGGTAAGAGCCGATAAAAACCGACATAACCGCCGGAGGCGCCTCGTTGGCGCCAAGACGATGATCATTACCCGCGTCAGCTACCGACGCTCTTAGCAGGGCGCCATATTTTCTTACTCCAAGCAAAACAGCGGAAAGAAAAACCAGAAACTGGACGATCTTTTTTTGGGAATTTCCCGGGTCAAAAAGATTGTATCCATCTGAATCGCGCATGGACCAGTTAAGGTGCTTTCCCGAGCCATTTACGCCGGCAAAAGGCTTTTCGTGGAATAAAAGGGCAAATCCGTGATTATCAGCGACGCGCCTCATAATTTCCATTAATTGAAGATTCTGATCAACACCGAGGTTGGCGTCAACATAGCTTGGAGCGAATTCAAACTGGTTGGGCGCAACCTCATTGTGACGGGTTTTATAAGCGATGCCTCTTTCATTAAGGCAGTCATCCACATCCTCCATAAAGGACATGACCTTTGGCTTGATATGACCAAAGTAATGATCGTCAAACTGCTGCCCTTTGGGGGAGGGTGCCCCTTGCAGAGTCCTTCCGCATAGAAGAAGATCGAGACGGTTTTGAAGAAAATCTTTGTTAATGAGAAAAAATTCCTGCTCCGCGCCGACAGTGACTTTTACTTTTTTAACGGTACGATTGCCGAATTTCTTCAAGACCCTCAAGGCCAATTTTTCAACCGCGACAAGGGATCTAAGAAGAGGGCGTTTAAGATCCAGAACCTCCCCGGTATATGAAAAATAGACCGAAGGAATTACCAGGGTTGTTCTTTTGTCCCCTACAAGAAGAAAAGCCGGGGAAGTGGGGTCCCATCCGGTATAGCCGCGGGCCTCGAAGGTTGAACGCATGCCCCCCGATGGAAAAGAAGAAGCGTCAGGTTCGCTTTGGATAAGCTGGGCACCGGAAAATCTCTCAATGGCGCGGTCGCGGTCTATAGCAAGAAAGGAGTCGTGTTTTTCAGCGGTTACACCTCTCATCGGTTGAAACCAGTGGGTAAAATGGGTGGCGCCGTTGTCAAGGGACCATTCCTTCATGGCGTGGGCGACCTGATCGGCTAGATCTTTAGTAAGTTTTCCGCCGGTTTCAATAATTTTAATAATGTCTTTATAGGCGGGTTTGGAAAGATAATGGACCATTTTATCTTCGTTAAAGACCCTTTTTCCCCATCGTGTAAAAAAACGCCGCCCTTTACTCATAATGTAATCTCCATGATGGTTTAGCTTTCAAATAACACTAAAAACCGGCAATTGCAATAGATTTTATGCAAAATGCGTAAATGTGGAAAAAAAAGATGTAAAAACTGGCTATATCGGATGGTAATACGCATAAAACAGGGCAAAAAACGCAACAGGCAAGGTTTTCGCTTTTATTTAGTATACTTCAAAAAGGTGGAAAAATTGTAATCGGTCAGTTATCGGAATAAAAGTCAGTAGGCACGGACGCCAAAATCATAGCCGATAATATTTTCCTTGTCGTCCTTAAAGAAGATCATAATGGGCAAAATGGGGTAGCGCTTAGTATAGAAAAAGATGGAGTGGTAATCCGGGATTTTATTTCGGAACACAAAGGGCGTTATATATTCATCGCATTTTGGATTTCCAACGCAGCTTTTGTCCGGCTTGCCAAAGACGTTGACAACATTTTCCTGGGTAATATATTGGGGCATCTTTCTTTCAAAAAAATACCGTCCGCCCCACTCCCTTACCTGGTCAAAGCCAACGATAAGCAGAAGAACAAACATAAACAGGGACAGAGAGACTACTTTTGTCCAGATATTTTTTTGCGGCTCCACCGCCTTTTCCTTATCGCCCAAAGTTATTTCATCTCCTTCTCGACCTGTTCTCCTGCTAGAAGAAGGGCGGTTATCGCGGCGGAAAATCGCTTTGCCGAAATATCATCCTCGCCAAAAAGGGTTGCCGAAACCCTGATTTCACCCTCTTTTTCATGCCATTCAGCCTTGGTCATCAAAAGGCCGTGATTAAGGCGGGCAAGTGTTTTTAGCTTCGAGCATAACAGGGGCGAGTCCTTTTTCAATTTTGCCACATCCAGGACAGCGAGGTGGACATACTTCCTTTTCGCGTCAACTACACAAAGAAAAGAGTACTCTTTTCCGTCGCCAAAACCGGTTTTAAAAAACAGCCGGTCTTTGCCCTTCTTTTCGTATTTCACTTTCATGGCTTTAAGGTGGGCTTCAATGGTGCCCAGGCCAAATACGGCGCCAAAGCCAATCCCATAAAAGCCTAAAACAAATAGCGAGATAAAAAGCAAAGGGATTTTTTTTCTCATGAAAATTCTCCTCCTTACATTATTAATTGCTTTGAGCCCAAAGGACCGTTGCGCCTCAAATGATTGTGTACGTAACCACTGACGGATTGTAAGCGTTTCCGAACAAGTAATTCCTGCTCTTTTCGAAGAATAAAAACCGCTGACCTTATAATGTAATTTAGAATTTAGTTTTATAACATTTGTTGTGTTATAGATAGTCTCTGCACCGAACCTACTTACGTTATCGACTCCTTGCTCAACGATATGATGCCAATGCATTCCTTCTCCTGCCGATCCCATCGCTCTTTTAAAAGCCGAAAAAGAATGGAAGCTTTTGGCGCCGGTTTTCCTTGTAATGCCCGCGACGGCGCCGGCCTTGCCAACGCCCCCCGGCCGCGCTTCCGGCGGTGGAAACAAATTCCGTAGCGGAATGAAAAGCCTTTGTGTATTCAATGACCGCTTCGTCGCCTTCTAACAATGAACCACGGGCCGCGTACTCGCCGCTCTTTATGCCCGCATTATACACGTCATTGGGGGTATTGAGAAATATTTGCGCTGCTTTTTCGGCAGCGGCGACTGGGGTGGCCATCATTCCCAATCCCGCGAACACTCCCCTTACCCAAGCCGGATTATTTGGATTCGACGCTTCGCCCACAGCGGATTGATACGTTTTCCAAGCATACCCTTCTTCAAAATATAATGTTTTGTCAGGAGGGCTGACCGATGGAATTTCCGGCGTTTCATGAGGAAAAGGAATCGGCGTTTTTGGTGTCGGGGTGGAGCTTCGTGACTTGGTAAGGATTGTCTTTGCTCTACCGGTGGGCGAGGCATTAAGACCCGGCGTCGCTGTC
>CAYSHR010000289.1:0-5246 GCA_964430795.1 uncultured bacterium | reverse complement strand
CCATCCACGCCGGCTTCTTTCCATATTTCACAAAAAGGGCATAGGCCGCGAAAACAAGACCCATAATGGGAACAAAGGCTCTGTGTTCAGCCACAAGATCATCCAGGGGAAAAAGAGTGGTCACCGGCGCCAGAAAAAGCCAGAACCAGGCCAGCCCAAAGCTTACCACGGGCAATTTTTTCCTGATTACAACGACAATGCAAAGAGCGATAAAAAGCCCGGCAAAAGCGAGAATAGTTGTTGGGTCAAAAAACCCCCTTGACCATGAAGTATGGTGATCGATGGTTTGGCCGTATGGAAAAATCGAAAGCAGAAGGTATTTCCATACCGCCTCCTGCCCGCTTAATAAATATTGAAAACCGGTTACTTTAAATCCGGGAAAGTTGTCGCCCATGGAAGCCATTAAAGCCGGATCCCCTGTAAAGACCTTTCCCAGCTTCTCAGGCATGGCCAGGTAAACCGGGATGGATGTTCCCGCCAAAAAAGCGGCTCTTTTCCAAGCAGGGCGCCCATCGTCCAATAAAAAAATCTCGGCGGCCAGAAAGACAAAAGGCAGAGCGGCGCCATTATCCTTGCCCTTTACCGCCAGATAGGTAGATAGAATTGTAAAAAAGAACCAGCCCCACCTCTTCCCTGATTTCTCACCCCTGAAAAGAAGATAAAAAGCGAAAGCCGAAAGGGAAAAGCCGGCGCAGATAATCTCGCTTCGCTGGGAAAGATAGGCCACTGCCTGGGTTGCCATGGGGTGAACAACAAACAGCAGTGAAAACATTCCCATGATAATTCGTTGGCCGTTATTATCCGGCGGGCGTAATAATAACAGCGCAAACATCAATAGCGGTCCAATCATGGAAAACAGCAGGACGTTTACAAAATGCCACCACCAAAAATCAAAGCCCGTCCATCTGTAATTCAAACCAAAGCTAAGCATGGCAAGCCCTCTTGAACCTCTGAACAGCTCGAAATAATCTCCTTTTTTTACAAGGGTGTTGTTTGTGGATGATCTGGGGTCATCGAAATGTATAGGATCATCAAAAGTGGGGGCGTAGAGAATAAAAGACGCGCCGGTCATAGCCGCCGCGAATATGAGATATATTATGATCGGTTTTTTCATACATGGGAGAATACCACAGGAAGAGCGCCTTTTTCCGTTGAAACCGCGGTTAGTCAATGTTATTTAGTTTAAATGAAAAAAATCGCGATTGCCCTATCCTTAATCGTTTTTGTTTTTGCCACCAATTCTTCTTATGGCGACGAAATCGATAACCCAAGGAATTTCTCTTTTGGGCTTTTAGCGGGCTACACTCCCTTGCCCATGCTGGTTTACAGCGTCGCCTGGAAAAATTGGGAAGAAAAGCAGGAGAATGTTGATGTAAGCGACGACAGCTATATCAACCCCGCTCCCATGGGTGGCCTTTCCTTTACCTATCTGCCCGCCACAAAATATATTACCGCGGGACTTACCCTTGAAGGATTCTTTTTTAAACATCAGGGCGCCTTAAAGGGCGCCTACGGAGACAACCGACAGAATAGAGAAAATTACAACGTCCATATGGCCCTGGATTTTTATCAGATAAACATGCTCTGCTCCCTCTATTTTACGGATAATGCCTTTAAGCCCTATCTCCAATTCGGAATAGGCGCTGTAAGAAGTGATGGGGAACTCGGTTCATATCATCAAACAATATACGGCGCCGCGGGAATAATTTCCTGGGGCGGACAATACTCTTTTACTGATTGGTTCGCTCTTGGCGGGCAAATAAGAACTCAGGATATTTTCGGTCTTACCTTCTTTTATGAACCTTCATATGACAATCTTATGACCATCGAAGCCCAGGTGATACCCCTCTCTTTTCTTTTACATACCTCTTTCTATTTTTAATAAAAATGACTAAAGGCTTTTTTTACAAATCCGCGTCATCAATTATGGTAATGGTTATCGCCTTTTCAATTTTTCTCAACTGGAACCAGGCCGGCTCTGATGAGCCGGGAAAAAATAGTCCTGATAAGATATATTTTGAAGGCGTTAAGCTTTATCGCGCGGGGAAATATTCTTTGGCCAGAGAGCGTTTTTTCGAACTACTTCTTCTGTATCCCTCAAGCCGGTTTGCGCCTGACTCTGTTTATAAAATCGGGGAAAGCTATTACAGGGAATCGGCATATGAGAAGGGCGGCGGTTTTTTTCGACTCTACCTTGAACGATATTCTCTTGGAAAAAACGCCGCTGACGCCAAAATAAGACTTGGCGCCTGTGAAAAAATCGTGGGTGGCAAAATAGACGCGGCTCACCCGAAAACAAAAAGGCGCGGTGATCCTGTAAGAGCTGTTCGAATAGGTTGGTTTTTCCATCCCTCCCTGCCCGCTTTAGAGCGGAGTCTCGCCCAACTGAAACTACAGGGCGCAAACGCGATAATTATGCCCTCTATGTTATTGCCCGGTCAAAAACCTCACCGGGTTCTTGATAAGGGTGCCGGACCAGGAGCGTTATTTCACACCACTCACACAGACGTTTCTCAGGAGATTTTTCAAAACATCGCCTCGATGGCTCACAAATACGGTTTTCGCCTCATAGCTGAATTTCCGGTTTTATCCATGCCCACAGGACCTCGCGACCTGAAATGGAACCCCGTTTCCCAGGTGGCGACGCCCGGTTCAAACCTGGATATATTCGCTCCCAAAAGCCTTAAAATAGCCTTAGGGTTAATCAAGGACCTGGCTAAAAACAGCATTGACGGGGTGCTCCTGTCGGATATCGCCCTCCCCCCTCTAGCCGGCGCCGGCCCCCATGGAATAAAAGCCTATATAAAAGCTGTGGGAATAGCACCGGCTTTTTCCGAAATATTTCTCGAACCCACCGAGGCCGCTCCCGGTGTTTTCAACTACAAGATAGACCCGGGATACACCGAAATAGCGAAAGTAAAGTGTGAAAAGGTCGCCTCTTTTGTAAAGGAGCTGGCAAAGGCCGGGAAAGAGGAAAATCAAAACCTGGAATTCTATGTGGAGCTTTCACCTCTTTCGGTAAAAGAACCCTCAGAGGGAATGATCCGCCATTCCCTTGACGGGGAGAATTTTATCGACCCTGTTTTATCGGGCATTTTCATTGAAGAGGATTTGCTCGCCATTTCAAGAGCAGGGGCGTTGACAGAGGATTCACTATCTGGTTCAATAGAGCGGCTTTTAAGAGGCGCCAGGGCTTTTACCGGTCCTGACAACATTATTTTTGGAATTAAAATATATGACGCCGTTACAAGAAAAACCGCTCCGGACTGGCAGACCTCCGCGGCTATTAAAACGGGGATAAAACTGGGTGTCAAATCCTTCTTCGCGAGCCCCTGGAGTCTTGGGTACGATTATTCCAAAATCTTTATCATGCCTTTTGACTTATCAGCCGCGATAATAAAGGAGAACTTTCGTGAGTAAAAAAAATAATCTTTTTCTTCTTGGGGTTCTTGCCCTTCTGATCCTGGTCCTTTTGGGTTGTCAAAGCGCCGCCACCGATGTGGCTAAAGAGAAGGGGATCGTTGTAGCTTTCGGCAATGACAATCACGGCGAAGTCGCCCCTTGCGGGTGAAAGTCCAAACCGGCTGGCGGTCTTGCCAGAAAAGTTTATTACGTTAATGAATTGAGAAAACAGAGCTATAATCCCGTGGTTCTGGAACTGGGCAATTCCTTTTTTAAATGGGAAACCGCTTCCCCGGAGCAGGAGGCGCCGCTGTGGGCTTTTGCGACCACCATAGCCAAAGCCACAAAAAGCCTGGCACCGGACGCGATAATTGTCGGCCAAAGGGACTTCGCGCTGGGAAGGGCAAAGCTCCTCGATCTTCTTGACATGGTGGGGGCGCCGGTTCTTGGGGGCAATGTTCTTGACGCAAAAACGGAAAAGCCTCTTTTTAAAGATGTTTTGATCGTTGAAAGAGCCGGAAAGAAAATAGGTCTTTTCGGCCTGGTGACCGCCGACCTTGGCACAAAAGCCGCTGCCGGCGACTCCCTTGGAATCAAAGTCACGGACCCTGTTATCCACGCGAAGAAGGTTTTTAACGACCTCAAGGAGAAAACGGATTTCATTATTGCCATGTCCAGCCTCAACGATACTGAGATGCGATCTGTCACGGAGGCCCTGCCGGACCTGAAGTTCGTGGTTCGTTCCAACGCCAGAGGAATTGCCGGTGGAAAGAATCAAACCTTCGGCAACGCCGTTTCCATGTCGGTTTCGGCACGGGGCAAGGCTCTGGGGATAATAACCTTTGCCGGCAAGGGCAACGACTACGTTGACATCTCCGCCCGGACTTCTTTGAAAAATCGTAAAACCATGTATCAGAGCAAGCTGGACCGGATGATAAAATCCGCCAAAGTTGATTCGGTAAAGGAACTTTTAAACACATACGATAAAACATCACCTAGTTATAAGCGAGTCCAGCGCTATCTGACCAAGATCAAAGAGATTGAAAAAGACCTTACAAAATATGTCGGCATAGAAAACTACTTTGAGATCGACCGCGTGCTTCTGGACAAAAGGGTCGCCCATGATCCTGATACAAAAATCATGGTTGAGAACGTGATGGCCAAATATGGGGACCCGGGAAAAATTCGCCGTGCCGGCACATTCGGCAAATATGGAAAACCCAAAGGAAAGTAACAGGATCGATGATAACCTGCTTCAGCTTTGATCTATTTTCTATCGGGGCGTCTCAAAAATGAGGATTCCAGGCGCCATATCGCCAAAGCTTCTGCTGCTCTTTGCCCTTGTTCTGATTTCCTTACCCATTCACATTAAAGTCAAAAACATGCTCTGGCATCAAAAACAGGAGTTGCTCAGTTTAGGTGAAAGGGCGCCCCACTTTAAACTGTCCAATGAAATGGGCCGGATGATGAGCATCACGGACTTGACAGGAAAAAAGCCCTTTATCCTCTCTTTCTGCAAAACAACCGAGCCGGTGTGCCACAGCCAGGCCACAGAGCTGAATGTTATAGTTCGGGAACATGGACACAAAGGGCTGGAGGTCTTTCTGGTTGCTGACAGCGCCACGGCATTGGAAATAAAAAACTTTGACAAGAAGACCGACGCCGAATTCCATATTCTCAGAGACAATGGCGGAAAAATAAAAAAGCGGTACAACGTGGAGATATTCCCCACAAACTATTTTATTGACCGATACGGCAGAGTCGTTACCGCGTATCCCGGGAAAATTCGAGGCGCCAGTGGACAAATAAGAAAGCTCGCCGGCTACCTTTTGGGAGAAGAGCAA
>CAYSHR010000288.1:0-5249 GCA_964430795.1 uncultured bacterium | reverse complement strand
AAATCCGGCCGGAAAGTAGATACCGCGGTTGATGGCATGCAGGCTATTGATATTGTAAGTAAAAAACCTTTTGATATTGTGATTACGGATATCAATATGCCCAGAATGGATGGAATAACTCTGCTAAAGAGCATTAAAAAGGAATTCCCTCATATTATCGTTATAATTATTACAGGGTTCGCCTCTCTTGATTCGGCAATGACCGCCATAAAAGAGGGCGCCTATGACTATATCGCAAAACCCTTTCAAATAGAAGAAGTTGTGCACGCCGTTTCCCGAGCGAAAGAGAAAATTGTTCTTCTGAAACAAAATGAGATTCTGGTAAGGAGATTGGAGCAGGCGTATGAAAGAATCAAGAGCTTGTTGGAAAATAAAGGCGATCTGACAAAAGAGATGGTTAAAGTTGACACCGCCCTGAAGATGCATCACGAGCAGGTAATAAAAGGAGTCTTCGAGCTAAAAAAATACCAAAGTGACCTGAAGCAGAAGGAATATCTTCAGCCATTGTCAAAAAATGACGATATAATAGGTAATATTATGGCTGCGGCAAGGTTGAAGGACACCGGAAAGTTGACTGAGTTGGAGTACAGGAAAGTTAAAAATAAGCTTCTAAAAAAAGGCTGAGCGGGAAGCGAATGCATCAAGTACTTATAGTTGAAGATGATCAAGCCATCGCCGAGTCTCTGTCCGCCTTTTTAAAGAACAAGGGTTATGGGGTCCAATGGGCAGAAAACGGCCGTGAAGGTTTGGATAAAGTCCACCACCAGAGTTACGATGTTATTATTGCCGACATAATGATGCCGGAGATGAACGGCATAAGTTTTCTTGAAAAGAGCAAATCGGATTTTCCTGAACTCGATATAATAATGGTTACAGGATACGCGGATATTAAAGTGGCCATAGAAGCCATGAAAAAAGGAGCCGCTGATTTTATTACCAAGCCCTTTGGTTTTGATCACGTTGAAGGCACAATTCGCAAACTTATTGAGAGAAGACTATTTTCCAGCGGTAATGAGCTATCGGTAAATAATAATGATATAAATTATGAAAACATCCGAGCTTTGAATAATAAATTGGAAAAGAAACTCCACGAACTGTCAATTCTTCATTCCATAAGCGAGGCTATGGATTCAGCCGACGAGGTGGAAAAGCTTTTTCATAATCTAGTGGAATTGTCATCCACAATTACATCCTCAGGATCCTCCGCTATCTATCTGGATGATGGCTCAAAGAGCAATTCCTTTTTTTTGAAAACTCATTATGACAGCTCCCGGATAATTCCACGGTCTAAAGAAGTCGTATTACCTGGAGAGTTGATCAAATCATTTGTTGACAATAGGGCGCCTCAAGGGTTTTTCGATCCGGACGGCATTGAATTTTATCAACCTTACAATGTTCCTCGCGGTGTAAAGTCATTACTGATAGCACCCCTCTATGTAAAATCGGAGCATTTCGGAATTCTCACAGTCGAGGATAAATCCACAGAAATGCAGTTTGACGCGACAGACATGAATTATATTGGGCTTTTATTAAAAAAAGCTTCAGTGGCTCTTGAAAACAACGCCTTGTATGAAACTATTTTTAATAATCTGATCAATACTCTTAAGTCATTGGTGACGACTCTTGAAGCCAAGGATAAGTATACCCAACGTCATTCGGATCGGGTAACAAGAATCTCAACAAATATCGCCGGAATCATGGGTTGCTCTGAAGAAGATATCGAGATAATAGGATTTGCCGGCATGCTCCATGATATTGGTAAAATCGGGGTTTCAGATGCCGTACTGCAAAAACGGGGAAAACTGACAAGCGAGGAATATGAGATTATTAAAGAGCATCCGGGGATTGGAGATCAGATTCTAGAACCCCTGGGAATGCTGCCCAGAGAACAAGCGATTATCAGGCACCATCATGAACGTTGGGATGGTAATGGATATCCGGATGGTCTGAAAGGAAAAGAAATTCCCTTTTTAGCCAGAATAGTCTCATTGGCGGACGCCTATGACGCCATGACTTCAAATCGTGTCTACAGGGGCGCCTTAAGCCATGAGGTGGCTGTGGAGGAAATTAAAAGAAACGCGGGATTCCAATTTGATTCAATTATCGTAAAAGCTTTTATCTCTCTTTGCGGGAAAAACGGAAGCGACATACTTTATTCCAATTAATGGACCACCCCCCGGCAAGCCTTCATTAAAATAAAGACAATCAATAAGTAAAAAGACGCCAAAATATTGTCTAAAACCCGCCTTACCTCTTTTGGTGACAAAGGGTGATTGGAAAATAACTGGTGTCGCGTTACAGGTTGTCACCTCCTTGTCATTCTCGTCCAAAGGGAATTCAGGTTTGGCAACACTTTGATAATGCCGGCAAAAACCGGTGTCATACCAGCTTGGGAATGACCAATTTGAATAAAATCCACTTGACATGACGCCGGCTCGGGAATCATAAGGTTTTTAAAGTTGTCAAAGTTTCGACTTTATGATAGTTTTTTTTAAATCAGGCTAAAATCAAATTATGTGGATGTCAAATTTATGCCATAACTTAGTGGAGAAAAGAAAAAGGTGAATGTAAAAGAGAAGCGTGGCTATTTTAGAATTGTGGATTTTCTTCCATTAATAGTCGAGCGAGTTGAAAAAGTGGATATAGCGATAAAGCGCAGATCAATCAAAAAATTGCAAAGATCCTCAACGAAACAGGATGAGTCATATGACCTTAAACCAACCTTCAATATTGATGATTTTGTCGATCCTGGAATGCTTTTTATTGCCCAGATGCTTACGAATTTAAACAGTAAACTCGATAGAATTCTTGAAAGGGAAATTGAGACAAAAAACAAAGATAAATTAGGCGAATCTACTATTGTGGATTTGTCGGCTTCAGGAATGCGTTTTGCCTGGCCCAACGAATACCCGGTTGGCGATTATCTGCAAATAGCTTTTCTAGTCAATCTTAATCCTCCTAAGCGTATTGACCTGCTTGCCTCAGTCAGCAGAGTGGAGGCCAACGATGATAAAAAACACTGGGGACGGCATCCTTTTAGAATAGCCGTCCAGTTTGTTGACATGGGGGAGAATATAATTGAATTTCTAGTTCATTACGTATTTGATATTCAAAGAGACAGGCTGAAGAAAAATAAATAACTGATCATCTATTTTTCGATTTTAACATAGGGACCTAAATAAAATGACAGATAAGAAAATTCTTGTAGTTGACGACGATCCAAAAGCAAACCAGCTACTGACCAGGTTTCTTGAAATAGAAGGTTATGAAGTTGAAAGCGCCACAGATGGCAAATCGGCCCTTCAAGCATGTAAAGATAGTAAATTTGACCTGGTTCTGACTGATATGAAGATGCCCCACATGGACGGGATTGAACTCCTGAAACAGGTGAAAAATCTAGATTCAAATGTTATTGGGGTTGTGGTTACCGGATTTGCCAGTATTGACACCGCTGTTGAAGCCATGAAAGTCGGCGCTTTTGATTATGTCAGCAAGCCCTTTCAACTGGATGAGATAAGGCTGGTTGTGCAAAGGGCGCTGGATTATAAAAGACTCCAGGCTGAAAACATCACTCTAAAAAAAGAGCTTAAACGAAAATATAAGTTTGAGAACATAATTGGCGACCATCCTAAAATGCAATCGGTTTTCAGGCTTGTTGAAAAGATCGCCGATTCCGATTCCACTGTGCTTATTCAGGGAGAATCCGGGACCGGCAAGGAACTTGTCGCCAAAGCCATTCATTACAATTCATCTAGGACAGAGCAGTATATTATTCCCGTAAATTGCGGCGCGATTCCCGAGACTCTTCTTGAAAGTGAATTATTCGGTCATGTTAAAGGCGCCTTTACAGGTGCTATAACCAATAGAATTGGGCGCTTCGAAGCTGCTGACGGCGGCACTATATTCCTGGATGAAATAGGGGATATGAGTCCCAAACTCCAGGTAAAGGTCCTTCGGGTTCTTCAAGAGCAGGAGTTCGAACCTGTGGGAAGCACAAAAAGTATAAAAGTAAACGTCAGAGTTATCGCGGCGACAAACCAGCTTCTTGAAGAGATGGTTGAGAAAAAGAAATTCAGGGAAGACCTTTTTTATAGGCTGAATGTGATACCTATCTTTATTCCCCCGTTAAAGGAAAGAAGAAGCGACATTCCATTGCTGGTAAATCATTTCATGAATATTTACTGCAGAGAAAAACAGAGAGATATTCTGCCTATCGGCTCGGAAATAATGGAATACCTTGTTAACTATGACTGGCCGGGAAACGTCAGGGAAATTGAGAACCTGGTGGAAAGAATGGTAATTCTCAATGACGATCAGGAAATCGGTTTCGATGACCTGCCGGAAAAAATTCAACAAGGAGGCGCCAGAAAATCCTTTGAGCCATTGGAAATCCCTGACGATGGAATCGATTTTAACGCCATGGTGGGTGAATATGAATACAGCTTGATAAAAGCCGCTTTGGAAAAAACCGGGAATAACAAAAACAGAGCCGCCATGTTGCTGAATCTTAAAAGAACAACACTAGTTGAGAAAATAAAAAAGAAGGAACTATCCAACTCCTGGTGATTGATTTGCCGCTGGGAACAAAAATCGCAGGATTTATTTTGAGGGATATATGGCCAGGATATTACTGGTAGATGACGACAAAATAATATTGGCAATATTGCAAAAACTTCTTGTAGAAAACGGGCACACTATTTTTACAGCTACAAATGGCAAAGAGGCTGTGAAAAGGTTCTATGAAGAGATGCCCGTATTGATAATAACTGATATCGTCATGCCCGAAAAAGACGGCATTGAAACTATCAGCGAGTTGAAGATAAAAAACCCTGATTTAAAAATAATCACCATGTCCGCCGGAGGCTTTACAGAGCCATCCCTCTATCTAAACGCCGCCTCGGCCCTTGGCGCCGACAAAACATTCACCAAGCCTTTTGACTTTAAACTGATGATAGCCGCTGTTGAGGAACTTATTGACGGCATTGGGGGGTGAGGCGACTCATGGTGCTTTTTTAACAGACTTGCCACTGGTTTTCTTTGGTCGTTTTTTTATCAAGATATTAATCTGCCCTTGCTTATCCTTGAGAAGTTTTTTCCATCTCTCTATTCCCTTTATAAGCATTCCCATCCTTTGTTCAAGAGTGGCTATTTCATCCTTCATGGTTTTAAGTTTATTATATTTATTCTTTTCCGTTCCTGAAAATTGCCCGGATTGAATGCTATAAAAATTCCGTGACAGGTCAGCGAGC
>CAYSHR010000287.1:0-5253 GCA_964430795.1 uncultured bacterium | reverse complement strand
TTTGTTGTTTAGTTTGTTGATTATTATGTTGTTGTATATGATGATGTTTTTGATGTCGATGTTGAATTTGAAGATGATGACGACGATGATGACGATGATGATGATGATGAAAACTCATGCTGTGGATAGAGAAGTCAAGTGGAATTGTTGAAACTGGCAGATATATCATTAAGAAAAAGGTGTTTCAAAAATACTATTTCGTATGGTAGTATAAATACGCACTACTGATTGGGGCAAAAGCCATATTATTTAATGGTAGATGAAAAAGAAAACTTACAATAAAAATTTCACAGGATAAGGCATTTTGGAACTGGTTGTAATTTTATGCTTATCAATATTTGTTCAATTTGCCGCGGCCTATTTCGCTCTTAGTCTTATTTCAGTCACTAAACGTTGGCTTGGTTGGACTCTGATTGCCACTGCCGTTTCCATAATGGCTGTTGCCCGTCTTATTATCTTTTTTCAATGGCTTTATGATCCGAACTTCATAATATTTGATATTAACAGAGAAATACTGGCTTTATCCGTTTCAACTTTAATGCTATTTGGTCTTGCGTGGATTGCTCCCCTGTTCCGTAATATTCAAAAAGAGATGAAATATATGGAACAGAGCCTGAGCGACTTGCAAAGCATTTTTAACGCGACTTTTGAAGGGCTGTTGCTTCACGAAAATGGGAAGATAATTCTAACCAATGAAGCCTTTGCGTCCATGTTTGGTTATGAAAAAAATGAATTGATTGGTCGGGATGTTTCAATTTTAGTTGACCAGGAATACCAGAAAAAAGTTAAGCAGATGATATCTGAAAAATTTATTGGCACTTATCAGGCTGTGGGAAAAAAAAGAGATGGCACACGAATTACCGCCGAAATATCCGGAAAGCAATTTACCTATGAGGGAAGAGAAACAAGGCTTACCGCTGTAAGAGACATTACCTCAAAATTAGAATCGGAAAAAGCTTTAAAGGATAGCGAGTCGAGACTTAGAAGCATATTTGAAAATTCAATGATCGGCCTTTATCAAACTACTCCCCAAGGCGATATTCTCCTTGCTAACACTGCCCTTAGAACTATGCTTGGTTTCGATTCCTTCGCCCAGATGGTTCAGAAAAATATGAAAGACATGGGAGACAAAGCCGGATATGCCAGATCGGAGTTTATTCGTCTTATCGAAAAAAATGGCGAGGTTGTGGGTCATGAGTCTCGATGGAGGAAGCGGGACGGGAATAATCTTTTTGTTAGAGAATCCGCCAGAGCTGTTCGCGATAAAGACGGCAAAACCCAATATTATGAAGGCACCATTGAAGATATAACCGACAAAAAAGCCGCTGAAAAGAAAACTGAGGAGAGTGTCGCCAAGCTTAGAAAAGCCATGTCCGGGATCGTTCAGGCTATGGGTATGATTTTGGAATCGAGATACCCGTATACTGCCGGGCACCAACGAATGGTCGCGGAGTTATCATCTGCTATCGGAAACGAATTGGGGCTTGTGCAGGAAAAAATTGACGCTTTAAGAATGGCTGCCGCTGTCCATGATCTTGGAAAGATATCAGTTCCCGCTGAAATTCTCGCCAAACCCGGGCGTCTGACTGAAATAGAGAATAATATGATAAAAAGTTACGACAAAATTGGCCATGACATATTGAAAACCATTGATTTTCCATGGCCCATAGCGGAAATAGTCTATCAACATAATGAGCGATTTGACGGCTCGGGATATCCCAGGGGCATTGGCGGCAAACAGATAATGCTGGAGGCAAGGATTCTCATGGTGGCCGATGTTGTGGAGGCAATGGCCTCACATAGACCTTACAGACCGGCTTTGGGAATTGATAGAGCCCTGGAAGAGATTGAAAACGGCAGCGGAAAATTATTTGATCCGAAAGTTGTAGCAGCTTGCATTTCAGTATTCAAAGAGAGGGGCTTTGTGCTGGAAACAGAGCAAGAGGCTGATATAGTTTAGTTTCCATCCAGTAATGGCTCTTTTTCCCAATCACGGCGTCAATCAGCGGTTTTGGTTGCGCCACGTACAGTAGTATGACTCCGCCCAAAACCTTGATTTCCTTGACCTTGAAAAAAATTGCTCATTCCCGACCTGGAAACCAAAATAAGTCCTGCCCGTATTTTGGACAGGAACCAGTTTAAAAAACCTGGGATTTAAAGCAGTTAAATATCAGGGCGAATCTGAAAAGTGTGATATTAAATTATTATTATTTCTTCTTTTGAAGGTCTGGGTTTGGGCGTGTCATTCTAGCGGGATCAAGGACCTTTTTTAATTCTTTTTCTGAAAGCAGCTTTTCTTCCTTTACCAGTTCAGGAACCGCTTTTCCCTCTGCCAAAGCACGCTTGGCTATGTCCGCGGAATTTAGATATCCAATAGCCGGCATAAGAGCTGTGGCAAGTCCCATGGAGCGATGAGCATATTTTTTACATTGCCTTCTATCAGCGGAAATGCCATCAACGCAATGGGTGGCCAACTGACGACAACTATTGCCTAAAATATGAATGGATTCCAAAAGATTCTCAGCCATTACAGGCATCATTACATTGAGTTCCATCTGCCCTGCCGCCACAGCCTGAGAAACAGTAAGATCATTGCCAATAACATGAAAACAGACCATATTCACCATCTCGGCTATGGATGGGTTTATCTTGCCGGGCATAATGGAGCTTCCAGCTTGCACGGCGGGCAGTTGTATCTCGGCAAGTCCGGTTGTCGGTCCTGACGAAAGAAGCCTGAGATCGTTGGCAATCCTGGTAAGCTCCACCGCAAAATCCCTTATAGCTGAAGAAGTTCCACCAATGGGTCCTTGAGATTGCATGGCATACATAAGGTTGCCCGTTTTTTTGAACTTAAATCCTGTCTGCTTTGAAAGCTCATGGCACATCTGTTTTGAATAAGCCGGATGGGTATTCATGCCGGTTCCCACAGCGGAGCCTCCGATTCCAAGATATAGCAGGTCGTTTGATGCCCTTCTGATATTAGCCGTGGAAGTTTCAACGGCTTTTCCGTAAGCCTTAAATTCTCCACCAAGGGTAACAGGCGCCGCATCCTGCAGATGAGTTCTTCCGCTTTTGATATATTTCTCGAATTTCCTGCCTACCAGGTTTAGGGAATCCGCGAGCTTTTTTACTTTTGGATAGAATTCCTCCAGAGCGTACAAGGCGGAAATTCGCATGGCCGTAGGGTAGGTGTCGTTGGTGGATTGCCCCATATTTACATGGTCGTTGGGTTGCAAAATATCGTACCGCCCTTTTTTTTCACCGAGAATCTCAAGGGCCCTATTGCAAAGAACCTCATTAACATTCATGTTGGTGCTGGTGCCGGCGCCGGCCTGGAAAATATCCACGACAAACTGGTCTCTTAGTTTGCCTGATAAAACTTCATCAGCGGCTTTTCCTATGGCAGTCTCATGTTTTTTTGTAAGTCGGCCGGCTGCCGAGTTAACTTTGGCGGCGGCTTTTTTTATATGGCAGTAGGCATCAATAATTCCAGGGTGAATAGTTCTACCGCTTATGGGAAAATTGTTTAGCGCCCTTGCCACATTTATTCCCCAATAGGCTTTCGAAGGGACTTTCATCTTCCCTAAAGAGTCTTCCTCGATCCTGAATTTAGTGCCCACGATTCCTCCAGGTTAATATTGATATGGTTAGAACTATTGAAAGAAATCAAAATGGTCAAGCCTGAAATTCAGCTCTTTCAATAAGTTCCTGCTGCATATCTTTGTTAAGCTCAATAAAATAGGCGTTATAACCACTTATTCGCACAAGAAGATTTCGATAAGCAGCCGGATTTTTTACAGCGTCAATAAGAGTTTCTTTTGTAACAATATTGAACTGGATCTGCATGCCGCCCATTTTAATATAGGTTTCCACCAGGTCAGTGGCATTATCAACAAACCTCTTATTTGATTCGCCGGGAGAAGGGAAAAGCTTTACGTTAAAGGCGATATTGTTCGGCATTTTAAGAGGATCAAGACTTCCCACGGCATGTATTGGATCCAAAATTGATTTTGAGGCGGCGGCGGTGGGTGTTATGCCGGGAGTAAAAGCCTTTCCTTTTTTTCTACCGGAGGGCAGGGCGCCCGAGAGTACGCCAAAGGCAACGTGGTTGCTCATGCTCCAGAAGCCGGCGGTATATTTTCCACCCCTGTAGTTCGTTTTCGAGTTGTATGTGTCGGAAATAAAATTGATGATGTCTTGAGCAAGGGCGGTAGCTGTCTGATCGACACCGCCAAATTTGGGAACCTTGTTAGTGATTACCGCCAACAGTTTTTCATCACCATCAAAGTTATTTTCAATGGCGTCAAGAAGCTCTCTCCACGAAAGTTTCTTTTGGTCATAGATCAGTTTCTTGATGGTCATAAGGCTGTCAACCACGTCTGTAAGGGCCACCAGAGCTGCTCCGGAAGAATTGTATTTTGCTCCTCCCTGGGTAACATCCTTCCCGGATTCGGAGGTGCCCTGTATCAGTCCTGAAAGAAGAGGAGTTGGATGGAGGTTCTGATGAGCAATGCCGAGTTGATTGTTATACTCGATGGAATAGTCGATTATTTTTCCAAGGCGCTCTTTATATATCTCCAGAAAATCGTCAAAAGTATCCGGAGCGCCACCGTTCCCAAAATCACCAATGGCCCCTCCAATCTTCTCTCCCAACATAGGGTGAACGCCATTGTTTAAGGCAATTTCCAAGGGGGCAACCAGGTTGAGCATCATGCAATTTGTATGACCCATGTGCCGGCCACAGCTTGTAGGTTCGACACATCCAGTGGCGCTCCAATCTCTGGCATCCTCGATTTTAAACCCCTGGTTCTCCAGCGATTTAATTATAACCTCATCATTGTGTATCGATGGTGTTGCCCGTGTAATTGAATTCACTTCCAGCAATCTGCGGAGATAATCTTTATCATTTACGACTCTATGATATCTGGCGTTAACATTGGGATCTCTCATGGCTAGAATCTCGGTGACCTTGAGCAATATATAGGTCATATCGCAAACAGCGCTCCTGCCGGTGGAGTCGACTCCGCCAAGGGTAATAACCTGATCTGAACTGCTGCCCCCAAAAAGGCGATTTCCAATATCGGGAACCAGGGGAAGATGATCCTGGCACTTTAAAAACAGCGCGCCGCAAAGCTCAATTGCTTCATAAATAAGTTCTTCTCTGGCCCTTTGGTCATCGGCTTTTTGCAAATCATTCATGAAAAATGGCTGAAGCCACAGATCCACACGCCCTATTGATAAACCGGCATACAT
>CAYSHR010000286.1:0-5258 GCA_964430795.1 uncultured bacterium | reverse complement strand
ATCACAATTTAACTAATATCATTGACTTTTACTTCCATTTAATAGAAATGGGGTCATATCACACTATCTCAAACCGCCCCCTTGTTTGGGTACGGTTACAATGATACATTAAACGGGCGATGAATAATGCGGATTTATAACGAAGGAGCCGTTCTTTTGATCTTTTCAAAAATCAGCGAAAAAAGACTCCCCCTTCTTTGCGTCCTTTTTTTATGCGCTTTTTTCCTCTTTGGATGCTCCACTGATGAGTCCAAGGATACCACCCACTCTTCCGGGGATGACGACACTAATGAAGATGAACCGCCGCCGCCCTTTGTGGATGAGCCTTATATCGAGTTGGCGAAAATTTCCCATATTTCCAGATTCCGTTCAGGCATCGGCCACGACTATTCCGATGACTTTGAATCCTGCAGAAGCATGAAGCATTATTTTGTTCCCAAACAGGGCGTTGATCATTCTTTAGTAAAAATATTCGCGCCGGTGACCGGCGCCATAGTCCGTCTGGATGATGGATGGGCCGGCACCCAGGTTCATATCGTTTCAGACGCCCACCCTTCTATGACCTTTATTCTTTTTCACGTCAACACAGCCGACCTTATTCTTGGAGATATGGTCAATGCCGGAGAGCAGATCGGATATCACACAGGGCCGGAAACCTATTCGGATATCGCGATTAGATTTTCAAACCAGGACGAATGGAGATTGCTGAGCTTTTTTGATCTGATCACAGACGCCCATTTTGAAAGATACAAGGACCGGGGATTATCTTCCACGGGCGAAACCATTATTTCCCAAAAAGAAAGAGACGCCTCCCCTTTGCCCTGCGATGGAGAAACTTTTCTGGATAGTGGAGCTTTGGAAAACTGGATTTACCTTGATTAAATGCCCTGTGATCAGTTTTCCACCGTAACATTAATGGTATAGTCCCCATCCACTGTCGCGAGGATTCGCCAGCCGCCATTGACTTTTACCGCGTTTACCGCGCTGACGCCTTCTCCTGTGACAGTTGGCTCGACTTCCGACTCGGAGGGAATCCACAGGTCGGCTTCCCCGGGCTTTCCTGTGGACCCGGCAAGGCTAATATTTCCGTCGCAAGTTTTCGACTCCAAGGTTAATAGACGCCCAGGCGCCGCTCTGGGATAAGCGCGACTGGAGCATTTGGTTGGTTTCATACGTGGGGCGCCGCAAGTGGCAAGCTGCTCCTCTATCCAGGCCGGGGTTGGAGGATATTGCATGTTGTGGGGGTCGCCGCATTCCTGTTCCCACTGCCACCAGGCGGAACCGGACCAGAGATAAGCGTCTTCGAGAGCGGCAAAACGGGCCATCCACTCCTCGTTTGTTTCCGGGTCATTAAAACTGCCGAACTCGCCACACCATATAGTTGTATTATACATCCTGCCCAGCAGATCATATACCAGAAAGGAGAAATCGAGGAGCCCTTCCGGGCCGCTCACAATAGATTCGAAATAGTTATGGGCCGCGAACACCAGCCCCTGACCGGGCAGGTCAAACTCAGGAGGCACACCATGGACCGATGGCTCAAAAAAGATAATATGTCCCTGTTGAGCCTTGGCTTCCGATTCCCGGATAGCGGCGATGGCATCGCGATAAAACGCGGAAAGACCTTTTCGAGTCGCCAATATGCTTGAGCCGCTCCCAGGCTCATTCAGAAGGTCGTATCCGGCAATGCCGGGATGGGCGGCGAACCGGGAAGCGATGAATCCCCATAGTTCCACCAGTTCGTCCCGAATGCCTTCCCGATTTTCATAAAAT
Organism: uncultured bacterium; assembly: GCA_964430795.1. Classification (GTDB taxonomy): domain Bacteria; phylum Lernaellota; class Lernaellaia; order JACKCT01; family CAYSHR01; genus CAYSHR01. Next base: position 3,485 of record CAYSHR010000286.1, on the reverse strand, counting down.
GAATCCCATGCTCGGATTACCGCGGGACTTACTTCACGACTGCCGGAGTTGCAGGTTGGTTCTCCATCTGTGAATGTCGCCCATTCCGGCGCGCCGTCCCACCCTTTCTGGTGGTGGGTTCCCTCCGGGCATTCCTCCTCGATAGGCGTAAAGATGAACTTTGACCAGGCGTCCTGGTGCATATCGATGACTACATACATGCCTCGCGCGTTTGCTTCATCAACGGCCGCGCGGACTTTGTCCAGGTAAGTTTCGTCGATTTCGTCCCGCTTGGGCGCCCACGACGACCAGGTGGTGACCAGCCTGATGACATTCATCCCCAATGCCGCGGCGTCATCCCAATCCTCAGCGTCAAGTTCGGGGTTTGTGGGCAGAGTCGCCTCGCCCTGGAAATAGTCACCGAGGTGGTTGAAATTCACTCCACGAAGGATGACCTCGCGCCCCAGGGCATCATAGATGCGCCTCTGTTCTCCATGGGACGCGAATAGCCAGGGCATATCAAGGACAGAATCATCATCATCGCTTTGATCGTCATCGCCGTAGTCGTCATCGTCGGAGTCATCGTCGCCGCCACTTGTGTCATCGTCTGCCTTGCTGTCAGTGTCGTTGTCATCATCGTCATCTTTGCATCCTGGGTTAAGCAAGACCATCAGCAAAAGATAAATAACTCCAATATATTGAAAACACGGGTGTTTCAAATTATCTCCTTTTAAATCCTAAAAGAGGTTGCGATTATATCAGCATTCCAACAAATAACAATCGTAAAAAGTTGACCTGCCGGGTAAGACAGAGTACCTTGACAGGCTGATGATAAAACACTATCCGGGATTGGCTGATGAACAAGGACATACTGCCGAATTTGTCTATGAATGAAAAGGAAGCGTCTGAATTGGCATTGCGTTGGAATGAACCGGCCCCGGATGGAAAAGGGACACGCCGTGATCATGCCCTTAATATCCTCAAAACCCTTTGCAAAGCCGGTTCAACTCCGGACCCAAAGAGACCCAAGGAGTTTGATCTGAGAGGGATTAAGCTTGAGGGTGAAGATCTTTCAGGTCTCAATTTGTCCCGGTATGATTTTTCCGGCGCTAATCTGGACAGTGCGGACATGAGTGGTTCAAACCTGAGTTGGGCCTGTTTTGAGTCCGCCAGTTTAATTAACGCGCGGCTTGACGATTGCGAATTTCTCGGCGGGGTTCTTTCTCACGCTGTTTTCAACGAATGCAGCGGGAAAAGAGCCGGTTTTGGAGCGGCGAATCTGAGCCATGCCAGCTTTATCTCCGCCCGTCTTAAAGACGCGACTTTGTCCAAGGCGAAATTGGGAAACTCTGATTTTCGCGCCGCTGATCTGCGAGGCGCCAGAATTACAGAGGCCGATTTGACCAACGCCGGTTTTACAAGAGCCGACATGCGTGGTGTTGATCTAAAAAAAAGCTATGTTGAAGGAGCCAATTTTGAATTGGCTGATCTTCGTAAAGCGCGGATGATCAGCATCGGCGCCTTTTCTAAAGCCAAATGGATAGGGGCGGATATTCGCGACATGGATTTACGAGGCGCCTACATGGCGCGGCGCTGGATTCGCGATGTAAACTACCTCTACGAATTCAGGACTCGCAGTAAATATCATGCCGCTCTTTACTGGCTATGGTGGGCGACTTCAGATTGCGGGCGAAGCCTGATTCGATGGACGGGAGTTGTTGCTTTGACCTCGATTCTGTTTGCTATTGTCTACTCTATTGTCAACATAGATTTTGGCGAACATCATACCATCTTTTCTCCACTATACTTCAGTATTGTTACAATGACGACATTAGGATATGGCGATGTTATTCCCACATCAATTGCCGCCCAGATAATAACTACCTTTCAAGCTCTTTTAGGATACGTGGGATTGGGAGGATTGCTCAGCATCCTGGCCAACAAAATGGCCCGTAGAGCCGACTAACCAAGGATCATCCATGTTTTCATTTTTCAAAAAAAATACAGACCCGAAAGAAAGACTGTTAAAAGTATTAAAAGGATTCAGCCTTCCATCCTTTCCCACTGTTATTATGGAAACATTGCAAAGAATCAGAGACCCCAACTCAACATCGACTTCAATCTCAGAAACATTATCTATTGATCCGGGGCTCTCGGTTCAGGTGTTGCGCCTTGCCAATTCAGTGGCTTTTTCACCAATAAAAAAGATCGAAAACTTAAACCAGGCCATTTCTCTTGTCGGTTTATCTCAACTGGAAACAATGGTTTTATCCGTGGGTGTCGTACAATCCACACCGGATAAGGTCTCAAAGCACTTTAATCCTAAACGCTTCTGGCTCGCGGCGGCAAGAAGGGGGGTCCTTGCCCAGGGTCTTGCTAAAACCCTTTGCCCCTCAACTATTTCAGAATGCTTTACCGCGGGTTTTCTGCAGGATATGGCTCTTGCTCTACTTGTGGCTCAAAACAGAAAGAAGTACAGCCCTATTTTGGAACAATGGTATCAAGAGGGTGGGAATCTGGCTGAACTGGAACGGGATGTTTGCGGCTGGGACCATGCGGAAGTTGGGACCTGGATGTGCAGTGAATGGGATTTCCCGGAAAAAATCGCGGCCTCCATCGGCGCTCATCATGGAACCAAATACAAGGGTGTGGCAGTTCCGGCGCCCATGGTCCTTGTTTCCAACATTGGAGAGACCGAAGAGAGTCTTGGAGTTGATCTATTTATCGAACAGGCTTGCTTAAAGTACGGCATGTCCAAAGAAACACTGGAAGAGCTTATAGAGTCATGCTTTAAAAAAGCGGATGATCTTGCCCGGCTTATGTCCTGAACGATAAGGTCGGGTATTACGTTTGACTTGTCTTGCCCTTGGTTTCTATATGGAAACACCAGTATCATCACAAACGACCTTGGCGACAGCCGGGGCCACATATAGTTTCTCAAGTTCGCAATAAACTATCATCTGCCCCTTCAAGTCTTTTATATCCAGGGTAAGGGATAGAGGCTTTTCACACTCAAAACCGTGAAAGAGCTTGCCCGGGGCGAAGGTGACAATATATGAGTCTTCTCCATGAGTATTTCCCAATACGCCAAAAATATTTTCACTATCCATATCCACAACTTTTCCATAGAGAAAGTCATCATCCTTTTCAATAAGCCTGTACTGAAAATCGAGTTGATCTCCATTGCCCATATCCACTGTTACATCCAAAACAAGCTCATAGTCTCCTCCGGCGCATTTGTAATCGCCCCCATCATCATCGTCGTCATCCTGGCAGGAAGGAAGTAAGGCGCCTATTGCTAAAGCCGCGAATAGAATAATCAGAATTAACTGAAATAATTTTTTCATTCTCTCCTCCATAAACTGGGTCGGAAGTTTAAACGCAACAAGGTTTTGAGTAAAGGGGAATATGGCTGAATGTATAATCGTTTGGCGTGCAATGAAAATGCCCCTTAACTCTCCACAGAGTTCCCGCCCAATGCCCACCTGATAAAAATCCAGACAAAG
>CAYSHR010000285.1:0-5270 GCA_964430795.1 uncultured bacterium | reverse complement strand
TTACAGGGGAGTTGGTTTTTGAGCAACCTATAACAATGGCCTGAAGCTGCTCAAGATTATTAAAATTATACGCCGGAATCGCATATTGCCCTTCCATGGCTTTTTTAAAAACTTCTTTTGTGTTCACAAGGCCCAAATCGGTGTAATGAAGCATGATTCTCCCTTCAATCAATTATTAGGCTCGATTATTACTTTTATGGATGAATCCCCTGCTTGTACCAGGGCGAATCCCTCCTGAGTTTTTTCCAAAGGCAGCACATGAGTCACCATGTCGGCGACATTTATTCGCTTTGCCGCGATCAGCTCCAAAGCCTGATAATGGTCCGCCGGACTTCCGGCGTAAGTTGTGGTTACGGTTATGTCGTTTTTCCAAAAAACTTTATTGATGTCCAGGTTGAACTTCACTCCTTGATCCGCGGGAGCGAAAAGCAAAAGAGCACCCCCCTTTTCCAATGAGCCAAAAGCCTGCTCAATAGCCGCCGGCGCGCCGGTGGTAAGAATCACCATATCGGCAAGGTGCCCTTGGTTTGCCTCCCGCAGTTTCTCTGAAGAAAAATCCTTGGCTAAAAAAGCGTGATCCGCGCCAAATCTCAAAGCGGCTTTTCTCCTGAACTCAGATATATCGGTTCCAATAATTCGAAAAGCGCCCATTGCCTTTGCCAGTTCCAGGTGCAGAAGACCCGATATTCCGCATCCAATTACAAGGACGGTTTTGCAGAACGCGCCTCCCGCTCTTCTCTGCCCTCTAAGTACACATGCCAAAGGTTCAATAAAGGCGCCGTCATGATACGAAACGCTGTCGTAAAGTTTGTAAACGCCTCGATTAACATTTATTCCCGGTAGACGAAGATATTGAGAAAAACCGCCGGGATAAAAATTGGTGCTTCTTAATGTCTCACACGCGGTTTCCAATCCCTGTCTGCAAAGGCGGCAAGTAAGGCAGGGCACATGATGAGACGCGCAAATCCTCTGGCCGAATTCAAAACCTTCGACATCCTCCCCTTTTTCCGCGATCTCTCCGGTGACCTCGTGCCCTAAAACCAGTGGCACTTTATCTTTTCTGTACCACTCCATCACATCGCTTCCACATATTCCACAGGCGTGGACTTTCATAAGAATCTCGTCCCTGCCTATCCTGGGAATATCCTGCTTCTCGATACGGATATCCTGGTTGCCGTAATACATTGCCACTTGCAAAAGCTACATCTCCTTAAAGAGCATAAGGCGCCTTGGGGAAATTATTTTTTCTTCCTTTTTGTTGTTTTTCTTTTTTTCTTCCGAGACTCGGAACGTCTGGTGTTTTGGTATATTTTATATGCGGCGTCAGGTTTTTTGTTCTCCTGCACTATGGCGCGCACCGCCTTTATCATACCCACAGGACTTGGGCTCTGGAAAATATTCCGCCCCATATCCACACCGACAGCGCCGCCGGAAACCGCTTTATACGCAAGTTCCAGGGCTTCTTTCTCCTTTACCTTTTTGCCTCCGGCTACAACCACAGGTACAGGGCATGAATAGGTCAGTTTCTCAAAACCATCACACATATAGGTTTTTACAATGTCGCATCCAAGCTCCGCGGCCATTCTGCTGGCAAGAGCGAGATATCTGACGTCCCGTCCCATATCTTTACCCACCGCTGTAACAGCCAGTGTTGGGATTCCGTATTTCTGTCCAAGGTCCACAAGCTTTGAAAGGCCGGTAATGGTTTCTCTTTCGTGTTCAGCACCAACAAATATGGACAGAGCCATGGCTGAAACGTTGAGCCTTATGGCTTCCTCAATATCCACCACCACTTCCTCATTGGAAAGGTCCTTTAAAACGCTGCTGCCCCCGGAAACTCTCAAAACAATTGGCGTATTATGAGCCGGGCTTATGCAGCTTCTAAGCATTCCCCTGTTGAGCATCAGAGCGTCGGCGTATGGTAAAAGAGGGTCAAGGAGTTCGGCAGGTCGCTCCAGTCCACTTGTGGGACCAAGAAAATATCCGTGGTCCACCGCTAACATAACACAACGCCCTGTCTCGGGCTTTAAAATCCTGTTAAGACGATTTTGCTTTCCCCAGTCCATAATATCTCCTTCAAATAATAAACTAAAAACTTGCTGACAGATTTTTCTACCACATATGGTAAAGGCTGCGCAACAGAGGTTTTTAAGTTGCTTGTAATTATTATTAATCACTTGATACCTGTTATCAGTGGCTCGTGGAGCTATTCGCTTTGTTTGTAAAGTCAATACTGATGGGGCTTTTCGAATGTCTTAATTAACTTTACCCAGCGGTCGAACTGGTCAACAGCGGGTTGGACGCGTCATTCAGGTGCGAGGGCCACTTTATTCGCACGATGAAAAAGATGAAAATGGGCACCGGCATCGCCATGATCGTGATGCTCGCCATGGCCGTGGGCGTAATCAAAGCCGGGCAATCCGAGAAAATCCGATCCCTTGTCTGGAGCGTGAAAAAACCAAAAGCCGCGTAACGACTTTTCTCCAGAAGCGACATGAAACCAAGGGACAGGCCTGCCCGAAATCCCTGATCCGGCCTGATATTTATTAAATTATGGCCACTTGTGCTATTTTGGAACCCAGGTGCCCATTTTACGGATACGGAAATAGGAATTACTGAAGTGAAAATCTTTACAACGCAAATAGGTCACAAGTAACCATTGAGTAACAAGGGGAAAGGATGTGTCTTTTTGTAAGGGCGGCCCCCCGTGGCCGCCCAATGCAGGGCAACCACAGGGGGTTGCCCCTACGAAAACGGAATGTTTACATCAACATGTAAACATTATGGACAGGGGCGCACACGGCGCGTCCCATGCCGTGGTCGCCCGGAAATTTTGGCGAATACAAGATTCGCCCCTATGACGCGTTAACCATCGGCAACTGAATGGTTACAGTCACAATATTATTAAACTTGACAATCAGCTTCCAAGGACATATTTTTGCAAATTGTGGTAAAAATGCAACTGTGGTAAAAACGCAAAAGGTCAGTGATGGTTATATGTTCTTGAAAATAAAAGGTTAATGGGTTTTTAAATGAGACACAATATTCTGATTGTTGATGATGAGGAATCCATAAGGAAGACCCTTGGAGGTATTCTTGAGGATGAGGGCTATAATGTCTGGCTTGCCCGGGACGGAAAAGAGGCCATGGAACTGGCCAGGGAGAAGTTGCCTCATCTTGTTATTCTGGACATCTGGATGCCCGGCATGGATGGCATGGAGGTTCTTGAAAAATTGAAGGAGCAGGCGCCCCTTTTACCAGTTGTAATGATTAGCGGGCATGGGAACATTGAGACTGCGGTCAGAGCCACCAAGCTTGGCGCCCAGGATTTTATTGAGAAGCCTCTCTCTCTGGATAAAATAATTCACACTGTTAATAACGGGCTGGAATACGCGCGACTTGCAGAGGAAAACAGGCTTCTAAAAGAGAGCATCGAAGCCAAATATGAGATGATCGGCGACAGCTCTCCTTTTAAGATGCTCCAGGAGCAGATAGGAATAGCGGCGCCAACAGATGGTTGGGTCCTTATTACCGGGGAAAACGGAACTGGAAAAGAGCTTGTGGCCAGGCAGATTCATATGAACAGCCGGCGCAAAAGCCGCTCCTTTGTAGAGGTCAACTGCGCCGCCATTCCGGATGAACTGATTGAAAGCGAGCTTTTTGGTCATGAAAAAGGCGCTTTTACAGGCGCGACGCAAAAACGGCGGGGAAAATTTGATATTGCGGACGGCGGCACAATTTTTCTGGACGAAATCGCTGATATGTCTCTAAAGACCCAGGCAAAAGTTTTGCGGATTTTGCAGGAGCAGACTTTCGAGAGGGTTGGAGGCGCCGAACCAATTCAGGTGGATGTGCGGGTTCTTGCCGCCACCAACAAGGACCTGGAAGAGGAAATCAGAAACGAGCGCTTCAGGGAAGACCTCTATTTCAGACTCAATGTAATCCCTCTTCATGTCCCTCCCCTAAGGGAGAGGAGGGGCGATATTCCCATGTTTGTTGATTTTTTCAGCAGGCAGTTTGCCCAACGGTCAGGTCTGGCGGATAAGACCTTTAATAATGAGGCCATTGAGATTCTAAGAGGCTATGACTGGCCTGGAAATGTCAGGGAACTGAAAAATATTGTTGAGCGGCTTGTAATTATGACTCGGGAAAAGGAAGTTCGGGAATCGGATGTGAGAAGGGCGCTCAAGTTCCAGATTCGTCCCGCAGGTCTTGATTTGTTTACAGTTTCCAATCTTAGAGAAGCCAAGCTAGAGTTTGAGAAAGAGTTTATTCTAAGAAAACTTAATGAAAACAATTGGAACATTTCTCGCACAGCCCAGAGTATCAGTCTTGAAAGATCGAGTCTATATCGCAAAATCAAAGCATATGGTCTTGATGAAGAACGTGGTCTTTTGGAAAAAAATATTTGACATATAAGGGAAATTAACTTATAAATGCCGCCCTTTGATAGAATAGTTATCCGGAGGATGAGCCATGGCTTCTAAAAGAAAAAAGCTGAAAGTAATAAGAGGCAATAAGAGAAACAAGGCCGGGAAAGTAAGAAAGAATAAATTGAGCAAAAACTCCACGCCGGTTTTCCCTATTCATGTGGAAGACCACAAAGAGGGATAATCGCCAATTTCCAAAGATTGGTGATAAGAAAACTACTACAAAATCAACTTGATTTCGATAACAACCCCCACAATTCGCAGGTCTCCGGATTTTAATACAATTCTTTCAAAAGCCGGATTTAGAGGTTCGAGAATAATTGTGGTTTCGTCAATTCTGTGATAGCGCTTTATGGTGCTTTTTTCGTCTTTTACTGCAATTACAATGTCTCCGGTATTGGCTTCTCTGTAAGGGTCCACAACCACTATCTGCCCTTCTTTTATCACCGGTTCCATGCTGTTGCCTTTAACCCGCAAGGCGATAAGGTCTTTTCTGGTGGATGAGACCGCGACCTCATCCATGCCGTGTCCCGGTTGATACGCGTCTACGACATCCATCCACTCGCCGGCCTGTGTGGCGTCTATAAGGGGAATCATTTGAACCAGGGGCAAGGAAGAATCAAGAGCCTCAAGTTGTCTATCCGACTCCTGAAGTATTTTCCAGATTTCCGGCTCCTTCTCCCGCAATCCCATCTTCAGCACCTCTTTGTAGTCGAGATTCAAAGCCTCGGCAAGCAAGGTTTAAGTCTGGTTTGTCGGCACTGCGCCCGTCTCAATAATCATAATGTGGGTGGGGGATACACCAGCTAAAGCACCAAATTTAGCTAAAGAATACCCCAT
>CAYSHR010000284.1:0-5273 GCA_964430795.1 uncultured bacterium | reverse complement strand
ATCAATTCGGGAAACGCCGAAAGTTTCACCACAGCCATTCCCGATGCCGCCATGATACTTATCAGAAAATACGGAATGGTTCTTTTGACAAGGGACTACAAACCTTACGCGCCCAGCGCCGGCTTTATCAAAGCGACCAACAAATATCTGGGCAAGACAAAGCTTCTGAAAATCGGCGGCGCCACGGATGAACGGGAGATTGAAGGCTATCAGGGCGGAATGCCCTTTCCCAAACCAAAAAACGGCAGGGAGATCGCCTGGAACTTTGTTCTTGCATACGGAGGCGATGACGCCGAGGCGGTTTTTGATGTCTATTGGATCAGCAAAAGAAGGGGCGTGGAGCGAACCGAGACCTGGAAGACCACCAGTATTCGCAGGGCAAAATACCGCACAGACGTGCCCCCTATTCCCTCTGTGCCCTTCCTTGTGGAAAAGGGTGTAATAGCCGCGACCCTGACCCAGGCTTTGGCGCCCATGGACAAAAAAGGTTTTGCCTCTCTCTATTATGGTTATCTTGAGCCCCGGGAGCCAAACGGCTGGCTTTATCTTCCTTCCCAGCGCAGGTCCATAAAGCTCTCTTTCGGCCTGAAAGGTGAGGCCTGGAACAACACCGATCTTTTATATGAGGATGTCCGGGGTTATACCGGGAGTCCTGAGTGGATGAACTGGAAACTGGTGGAAAAAAGCACCATGCTCTGCCCGATGCATTCCGAGGTGGCTCTTGGAAAAGGAAAGGCGGGCCTGGTTTATGATTTTGAGAATCCTCCCCATTGGAACCCGAAAATGAAATGGGAGTTGCGCCCTGTATATATTATTGAGGCTACGCCAAAAATAACCAGCTATCCTTATAGTAAAATGATTTTTACCATTGACGCCGAGAGTTCCCACATTTTCACCAAGACCGCTTATGACCGAAAGGGGGCCTTGTGGAAAGTTTTGATACATGGCGGCGCCGAGTCAAAAAACCCCGCGAAAAATCCTGGAAACCCAACTGTGGCCTTGGTGGTTGACCTTCAATCCGACCACGCCACAGCGTTTTTCTGGCATTCCCACAAAAGCAATATAGGCCCGGATCCGAAGATTTTCAGCCAAACCACATTAAGAAAGCTTGGAAAATAAGCGGGTTATATTCCACTCTAATTATTTTCTTGTTCAGAAACCGCGGTCGCCCTTCCGTGGTTTTGTAATGGACACATATCTCCCTTGGTATATTATTGGAGAAATGGATATGACTTTTTTTGAGGGTCAAATAGGAGAACCATTCGGAAAAGAGCATGAAGGATATTCGTCGTATAATATTACGCAGGAAAAAGTTGGACAGCCGGACCCTTGACGCCCATATCGGGACCTTTTCGAAAAGATTCAAAATCGCTCCTTACCAGGCGCGGGTCGCTCTTTCCGGTGAAGGGCTTTCCGCTCTTTATAGCGGCAAGAGAATAAATTGCGAAGAAGCGGGGCGAGTTCTTTCCGACCTTGGATACAGGTGGGCCATCGTCGGGCGAAAGCCCTTTAGAGCAAGGGCGGACCTTGTTCGAAGCTTTAAGATCGAAACAGGGGCGATCCGTTTTCAAACCACAAACGGCCAAAGAGTTCTAAACAAGGGAGACCATGTAATCGCCGTGTTGGCGGAGTTTACCGGAGTTCTTCTTGGAAAACTGGCTAAGCGGGCCGCCTTACAGGGCGATGAGAAAACAGCCTTGTCCGAAAGAGAGAAGTATGACGCCCTGTTCGCGTCCGGCCCGGTCCTTGATATTCACATTTTGGATACTGATGGTCCACAAGGAGAAGAAGACCGGCAGGCGCCTTGTCGATTAAGGCCGGGGAAATTTAACCCGGCAAGTTTGGGCGAAAAGGCGACATTGTCAGCCAACCAGAATCTTGAGAAGGCTCTCCAGGTGATAAAAAAATATGCGGGCAAGATTGAACTTGAGATGGATTTCGGCCTCTTCCATATGCCTGACTGCAAGCTTGAACCATCAAAAGATACGAATGTTCAACAGAGTAATTTCGCGGCCTTGACCAATTACGGCTGGTACTTAAGGCAGCTTTATTATCAGAGCGGCTCAAAGGGGGAGAAGGAAAAAAATCCGGATATTGATCCGGTGGACGCTCTTCTGTTTAGCCCTTTGAAAAAGGAGAAGGAGCTTTTTAAGGGCGAGAAAAGCCCCGGCACCGACCTGATTTTTGACGTTCTGCCGCCTCCGCCTCTTTTTTCCAGAGGAAGCAGATTCAAGATACCCAAAAAGTACATCTTTCATATAATCTTTCTCTTTATCTGGATTCTCAGTATTTCAGGGGCGTCGGTGATAAACAAGGCCATAGGTCAATTTATTATGGTAATGGGATTTCAAAAGGGTCTGTTCTTTTTCATACTCGCTGGGGGATTTTTATATGGAAGCCTGAAATTCCTCTCTTTGCGGCGATACATGAGAGATACGCCAACGTCAAAGGCCCGGTCCGCGGCTATGGGCATGACGGAAATAAAGGGAAGGTGCGTAAGAAAATACAATCTGGTTTCGCCGGCCACATCAGCGCCCTGCGTATATTATCGCCTCAGAAAATACAAAAGATATAGAGGCTGGGCTGACAAGCAACAAACATGGCATCTCAAGGAAGACACCTCCAGCGGTCCGGCGCCTTTTTTTCTTGATGACGAAACAGGGCGGGTTACAGTTGACCCGGCGGGCGCTAAAATAAAGCCGGCTCAAAAACAGACATACACCGGCAGCCGGATGACCTTTTTTGGAATGTCCATGGATATACCCTTTAATGAGAAATATGTGGAGGAGGTTATACCCGAAGGCACCACTGTGTATGTCCTTGGCTTTGCCGATTCCCAAAGAGAAGAAAAGGCGTCTTTAAGAGAAAGGGTGGCCCGGAAATTGGGATATCTGAAAACCGACAAGAGGAAGCTTAAAAGATATGATGTTGATCATGACGGGCATATAGACGAACACGAATGGAACGCGGCCAGAAATGACGTGGAAAAAAAAGTTCTTCAGGAGGAACTCAGGGAGAAAAAAATTAATGGAACCGTAACTCAGACCGTAATAAGAAATCCCGAGCAAAGGGGTCTGCCCTTTGTTATTTCCCAGTCCTCTGAGGAAAAGCTCACCGGCTTTTACAAGTGGGCCACCGCGGGGATGCTCATTGGCACAGTCGGTTCCTTATGCCTTGCCCTTTTGTTGGTATTTGGCCTGATAAAAACAGGCGGATGAAAGTTGGACAATTTCTTTGAGTATATGAATAATGGGAAGATATAAATATCAGGGAGAAAAATCATGATAGTTACGCTGATTATTTTTGGAGTCCTGGCGGTGACGGCCCTTTTTTCCGTAGGCTGGGCGGTAATGATTTACAACGGCCTTGTACGAATGAAAAATAATATCGAAAAATCCTGGAGCAATATCGACGTTGTTTTAAAACAGCGGTTCGACGAATTGCCAAAGCTTGTGGAGGTCTGCAAAGGGTATATGGTCCACGAGGCCAAAACCCTGGAAAAGGTAATAAAAGCCCGGTCCCTTTTGCAAGACGCCAAAACCCAGGACGATGAAATCGGCGCGCAAAACGCCATCTCCGGCGCGCTGAAATCTCTTTTCGCCGTATCGGAAAAATACCCCGAACTAAAAGCCGACGCCTCATTCAGACAGCTCCAGGCCAGAATCAGCGAGCTTGAGGATACCATCGCCGACAGGAGAGAGTTCTTTAACGAATCGGTAAATCTCTTTAACATCGCCATCGAGCAGTTTCCCGACGTGATCATAGCCAGGGCCTTTAACTATAAAGCAAGAACCCTCTGGGAAATCAACTCCGGGGACAGGCGGGACGTAAAAGTCAGCTTTACTTAGTTTCCGTCCAGTAAATGCCCTTTTCCCCAATCTCGGCGTCAATCAGCGGTTTTGGTTGTACGACGTACAGTAGTACGACTCCGCCCAAAACCTTGATTTCCTTGACCTTGAAAAAAATTGCTCATTCCTGGCCTGGAAACAAAAATAAGTCCTGTCCGAGTTTTAGGACAGGAACTATTTAGTCTTAACAAAAGTAATAATATCATGTATAAAACTAACTACAAATACCTTAAATTTCGTAACCAATCGTGTGACATATTTAGAAAGGCTTTATCATGACTAAAAACATCGGTATTCAGGACATCCCGGTACAGGCAAATGAGGGCGATTCTCTTGGCCTGAACGTCTACTCCAAGGCGTTGGCTGACTTCGTCTTCACCTGTAATACTCCTATGACCATTGGCTTGCAGGGCGACTGGGGGTCGGGAAAAACAAGCCTGATGAATATGATTCAGGATCATTTGATAAAAGAGATTAAAGAGGAAAACATCTTTCCAATCGACTTTAACACCTGGCAGTTCAGTCAGTTTAAAATGGAGGAACAACTTCCCATTATTATGCTTACACAGCTTGTCTCGCGGGTTGCCCCCGATACAGAAGAAGGAAAAGACAGAGTAAGGAAAATAACAAAAGGCATCTGGCGAATGGCGAAAGATGTTCTAAAAGCGAAAACCGGCGCGGACTTGGATAAGGTAAAAACAGAAGCGGATGGAAGCGTGATCGATGTTGACCAATCGGAGCTTCTTACCACGTTGAAAGACGAATTTGCGAAGTTGTGCGCTGATCGTTGTGGAAACGATACTTCAAGGCGTGTGGTTTTCTTTCTGGATGACCTGGACCGCCTTCTTCCTGAGCGTGCGATAGAAGTCATGGAAGTTTTGAAAAATTACATGGATGTTGAATACTGCGTCTTTGTCCTGGCCATCGACTATAATGTTGTTGTAAAGGGCCTTGAGGCGAAGTTCGGTCTTTCCGTTAAACAACTAGGCGGGCGTTCTTTCTTTGACAAAATTATTCAGGTGCCCTTTCGTATGCCAAAGCAAAAATACAAGCTAAACGAGTATGTGGATAAAGTCCTGTCCGACATCGGTTTTCCAGAAAGGTCAAAAGAAGATGTACAGGACTATGTGGATTTGCTTAAGCACTCCATCGGGTTTAACCCGCGCACCATAAAAAGGCATGCCAACACTTTATTATTGCTTCGCAAAGTTCTTGAAAATGATGAAGAAACAAAGCACATCGCAAGCGACCCCCATAAATTAAAACTGCTTTTTGCTTCTCTCTGTATGGAGACGGCGCATAGAAATCTTTATAGGTATCTGTCTGGAAATTTGTCTTCAATAACTCTCAATAATTTGTCGCCTAAGAAACTCCAAGGCTTTATGGAAGACAAAAATTCCGATTGGCCGTATGATGAAGATGATC
>CAYSHR010000283.1:0-5327 GCA_964430795.1 uncultured bacterium | reverse complement strand
TCCGGAGGACCATACCATCAAAGCCCTGATCGCGTTAAAAGAGATCAATCTTTCAAACAGGGCTCTTTATACTCTCTGGTACAAATTTGATAACGGAGATAAGGTTGCCCAGGGCGGGGTAAGTTTGAGGGAAGTCCTTGGGTCCATGAATCTGCGAGTTTTCGCTCCGTCCACATTTCAGATCGGCACAAGGGGCACATTGAGGGTTACGGTTCATGAAAGACATTCTTTCAGGCCATTAAAAGGCGTGGAAGTTACCGGAAACATGATAAAAGGCTTAATTTCCCGCCCTCTTTTTGTTGCCAGCACCGACTCGGATGGTACATTCAACTTTGATTTTCCCGTGCCGGAGGATTTTGGCGACTCAGCGGTAATAAAATTTGTCGCTTCCAGGGGCTCGGAAAAGCTTGAGTATTCCACCAATGTTTCCTTTGCCAGAACCGAGAGAATTCTTGTAACCACGGATAAACCTCTTTACCAACCAGGGCAGGTCATTCACATAAGATCACTGGCTCTATCTCATGCCACCCGAAAACCCATAGCCGGCTCTGATGCTCTAATTGAAGTTGAGGACAGCAAGGGAAATAAAGTATTCAAGTTAAAAGGAAAGACCAACAACTACGGTATCTATTCAGGGAATTTCCAACTTGCCAACGAGCTTAACATGGGAAATTATCGAATACGATGCACTGTGGGAGATCATTCGGCTGAAAAAACCGTGGTGGTCAAAAGATACGTTCTTCCAAAATTCAAGATTTCCATAAAAATCGATAAGCCATATTACAAGCCGGGTGAAGTTGTAAAAGGCGCCATAGACGCCCAATATATTTTCGGAAAACCGGTTAGCCAGGGAAAAGTAAAGATAACCGGTTATGGAAGCATAGTCGGAGCGGAGAAATTCGCCACGATCCAAGGGAAAACAGAGTCCAATGGGAAATTTGATTTTGAGATGAAAATTCCTGATTACCTTGTCGGGCAGGATGTGGATTCGGGTCTCGCGCGAGTCCAATTTCATGGGGAAGTAATTGATACGGCTGATCATAAGCAGACAGCGTTAAAATCGGTCAAGGTAAGCAAAAGTAATTTAAATGTCATTGTCGTTCCCGAAAGCGGCACTATTGTCAAAGGCTTGTCAAACAGGCTTTTTGTAATGGTAAGCAAGCCTGATGGATCACCCGCCCAGGCAATGGTTTATGATCCGTGGGATAAAAATGTCAAGCACAAGACCGACTCACTTGGTCTTGTTACCCTTGAGTCTCCAGTGGTGAAAAATGGTTTGCGGTTTGATTTAAAGGTTGATGATGAATTCGGGAATAAGGTTTCCAAAAGCATCAATTATTACACAAGATGGGACGCGTCGGTTTTATTGAGGACCGACCGCCCTGTATATAAAGTGGGCGATGTAGCCACCATCACCCTTTTCGCCTCCAATCCGGCCTCAAAGACAATTTACCTCGACGTGGTAAACAACAGTCAGACTGTCCTTACCAAGGCAAATGATATTTCAGATGGAAAGGCGACCATAAAGCTGACAGTAACTCCTGAAATGGCGGGATCGGTAATTCTTAACGGTTATATTCTTAATCCCAACGGCAATCTTGTTCGGGACACCAGGCTGATTTATATTAACTCCGCCTCTGATTTATCCATCGGAATCACACCGTCCAAAAACACGTTTCGCCCCGGCCAGAAAGGCGCCATCGATTTTAAAGTCACCGATTCAAAAGGGCATCCTGTTGCCGCCGCTTTGGGAGTCACCATAGTTGATGAAGCGGTTTTCGCTCTCCAGGATATGCAGCCCGGATTTGAGAAAGTCTTTTTCATGCTCGAAAAGGAATTGATGAAACCGAGATACGAGTTCCATGAATTCACTCCCCAGGGTCTTGTCAAAGAGAAGGATATCAGTTTCACAAAAGCCCGGGGTTATCAGGTTATGCTCTCCTCAATTGAGCCGGCGGTTTCTTACGGCATTGTTTCCAATAGCTTTGTTCCTTTATCAAAGGATGAGTACTCCGGGATCAGGAAACAGGTCGAGATTGATCTGGCGAAGATAAACGCTGAACTGAAAGCTCTTGGAAAAAGCGGAGTTTCCAAGAATAAATTGATCAACTCCATTGATCCTGAAACGATTCGTGATCCATGGGGCAATAAATATCAGCTCTATTATTATGAACAATCCAAGGTTTACCGGATCTGGTCAAAGGGACCGGACAGACGCCCCTATACTAATGACGATGTCTACGTTATTGATGAAAAAATCAGGGCGGATTACTCCAGAAGAGATAAATCCGGAAGAGTGAAAATGGCCGGTGGAAAAGAGATGGCGGGAGCGCCGGCAGGGGGCGCGTTTTTTGGTGGAGTCGCGGGGAATGGGCGAATGGCTAACCGGGAAGCCCCTGTCATGATGGACTTTGCCGATGGCGAGGCTCTGGAAGAGGACAAGTCCGAAACCAGAACCACCTTGGCTAAAGGAAACAGGAACACCAGTGGGTTAAGGGTGAGGCGATATTTTCCGGAAACCATGTACACCAATCCCGCCCTTATCACTGATGAGAAAGGGCGTGCCTCCATCTCCCTTGATATGGCTGATTCCATAACCACCTGGAGAATCGGCGCCATGGCAAATAGCATTCAAGGCGCCCTTGGCTCCACCTCCGCTCCTATTGTGGTTTTCCAGGATTTCTTTCTGGATATAGATTTTCCTGTGGCGTTAACAAGGAATGACGAAGTAACTGAGCCTAATGCCCTTTATAACTACCTTAAGAAAAAACAGACCATCACTCTTACAGTAAAAAAAGGGGACTGGTACGAACTTCTGGATGGCACGCGGGTCAGGAAATTCAAATTAAAACCAGGAGAAGTGCGATCCGTTAAGCTAAAAATCCGGGCGAGCAAGGTTGGAAAACAGAGCCTTACTGTCTTTGCCAAAGGATCGAGGCTATCTGACGCGATAATGAGAACTGTGGAAGTTGTCCCTGATGGAAGGAAGTTTGAAAAAAGCTTCTCCGACAAACTTGACGGCCACGTTGTTCACACTCTTAATATTCCCCAAAACGCCATTGAAGACGGATCAAAGCTGTTTGTGAAAATATATCCGGGAATTATGTCCCAGGTAATTGAAGGGCTTGACTCCATATTCAGAATGCCGGGAGGGTGCTTTGAACAGACAAGCTCGACAACATATCCCAACATCATGGTTCTTGACTATATGAAAACCACCGGAAAAATTACTCCCGAAATACGGATGAAAGCCGAAGGATTTATTAACCAGGGATACCAGAGGCTCCTCTCCTTTGAAGTAACCGGTGGCGGCTTTGAATGGTTTGGCAGAGCGCCGGCTCATAATATCCTCACGGCCTACGGTCTTATGGAATTTTATGACATGAGCCAGGTTCATAATGTTGATCCCGCTGTTATTTCCAGAACTTCCAAATGGCTTATGAGTAAACAGAAAGGTGATGGAAGCTGGAAACCCGACACAAAAGTCCTCGACACTGTGGCAAGTAAATTTAAAACGGATGTAATTCGCAACACCGCTTATATCACTTGGGCTTTGGCAAAGACAAAAAACAGCGGCACCGCCCTGGATAAGGCTCAGAAATTCCTAGAGAAAAATTTGGGCAAGGCAAAAGACGCCTATACTCTTGCCCTGGTTTTAAACGCATTCGCATACACCGATTCAAAGGAGGATGTATTTGACAAGGTCCTTGCCAAACTTATGGAGACGCGAAAAGAGAAGGGCGGCGCCATTTTTTGGCCGGGACCTGATAAAACAGCTATCTCCTCATCCGGAAAAAGCGCTGAGATCGAGACTACCGCCCTTGTCGGGCAAGCTCTTCTGCTAAAAGAGCGCGCACCCCAGGTGGTAAATGGAATCATCAGCTATCTGACAAAGAACAAGGACACCTTTGGAAACTGGCACTCAACTCAGGCCACGGTCTATGCTCTAAAGGTTCTAATCATGTCGGCGAAAAATTCCGTAGGGAAGGTAAATGGCGAAGTATCCATCACAGTCAATGGACAGAACGCCGGCGGCCTTTCCGTTACGCCGGAAAACTCGGACCTTCTTAGAATAATCGACGCCTCCTCCATGCTTAAAGCCGGCGATAACAAAATCGAGTTATCCTTTGGTGGAGAAGGGCAGACAATGTATCAGATCGTAGGAAGATACTTTATCCCATGGAAGGAATTGAAAGTCCTAAACGTCAAAGAACCCCTCTCA
Source organism: uncultured bacterium (assembly GCA_964430795.1). Classification (GTDB taxonomy): domain Bacteria; phylum Lernaellota; class Lernaellaia; order JACKCT01; family CAYSHR01; genus CAYSHR01. The sequence goes on along the minus strand of CAYSHR010000283.1, from coordinate 1,105 downwards.
ATTTCTGTTGATTACGATAAAAATATGTTGCGGAAGGACGACATGGTTACATGCAATGTGAAAGTCAAATCCAATGTCCAAGGCGACTTTGGGATGGTAGTGGTTGACCTTGGTGTTCCACCGGGGTTTGCCGTGGAGACCGGGGATCTATCTGAACTTGTCGGTTCAAATGTAATCCAGAAGTTTGAGACCACAGGCAGGCAGGTGATTATCTATCTCGATAAGGTTCTTTTGGACAAGCCTGTGAACTTCTCCTACAGACTACTGGCGAAATTCCCTGTTAAAGCCAAAACGCCGGTAAGCCTGGCTTATCAATATTATAATCCTGATATGAAAACTACAGCTAAGCCCCAGAGCATCATGGTAAGCGAATAGACCAGCGTGCCGCCGGCAACCCACACCATATGTTTTCAGATTTCCCCTCTCCTTTTGGGAGAGGGGTTGGGGTGAGGGATCATCATCGAATTGTCACACTAGCTTGTTTTTCACTGCTTCCCAGACAGCGGTGGGACGCAGGCCCAGGATAAGATTTGCCTCGACCCTGTTGGCGCACCAGCAGAAATCGCATTCCACTTCTTGGAGTTGCTCAAAAGCTTTGGCAAATCCAAGCTTTTCAGCGTCAGGACCATCCATGTGCCTTATCATTCTTCCGCAATGATATAATTTGCCATCAGGCTCTATCCTTGCCGAAACCCTTATGCCCTCACATTTCATCTTTGTCGGATTTGGCCATTTGACCAGGTGATTCAGCCCGGTGAGACTGTTGCCGATATACATACCGTCAGATCCTTTTTTTGCTTTAAAAATGCCTTTTATGCAATCCAGATATTCTTGGGAGGTCGGCGCTATGGGGTTTTCTCTGTCCGACTTAAGCGCGTGCCCTGTAGCGGGCTGAAAATAGACTAAAATATTATATTTTTTAGCAACATCAATTATATATGGGACCTGATCAAGGTTCATGGATGAAAGAACAGTGAGCAGGGTGGTGGTGATATTTTGTTCCTTGCAAGCATCCAGAGCGTCAAAAACATAGGAGGCGCAATTTCCTCCTCTAATTTGGTCATGCACCGACGGCTCTCCATCAAGACTCAACTTTACAAACCTT
>CAYSHR010000282.1:0-5342 GCA_964430795.1 uncultured bacterium | reverse complement strand
GTTTCAGTCGCGGATAAAATCATCGCCGGCCTGGAAGATATTGAGGCGGAAAACAGCTTTGACAATATAAGTGATTTTGATTATCCCGAACCAGATGACGACGATGACAACGATAATGGCGATGATGATAATGATAAAGGCAATGATTCCCAGCCTGGCGAATCTTCCTGTGAATCATGTGGATGCCCAGGGCAAGGTTAGCCCTCTATTGAATCGGCTCTGTGGTTGGTACCGCGTTTTCTTTTTTCCAGACATATACTTTTTGAGGTTCTTTGACGAACCAATATCTGTATTCCACCGTATCCATAACCGAGGATTCATCTGTTGGCGGCCAGAAGGTAACCAGGTATTTTACATCAGTGGTCTTGCAAAGCTCAAAAATATACCAGTGGTCTCCAGGTTTGGATTTGTCGATTTTTGGGTTGGCCAGGCTGTGTTCATAATTGTTCCACCCGGTCCATGGATAACCGGCGTCTATGTTCAAATTGGAAACGCCCTTATCTGTCAGAGTTTTCGCTCCCTGCCACTGGGCTGTGTTGGCTGAGGAATATTGGCTGATCCGAGTCGCGCCGAAAATAAAAGATAGGACGATAAGAATCATGGATATCCATAAATAAAATTTTGAATTGAAAAACCGTCTTGCCAGAAGAAGAAAAACCAGGGGAAAGATAACAAGGAAATATCGATCCATGAAAAGTTTTATCGGCACTAGAATCAGCACTTGAGGAAGTAAAAGAGCAAAAAGCAAAAGGCTCGCGTCTCGTTTTCGCAAAGAGTCAATGGCTTCAAAGGTAAGATGATATCCTAAAATGGCGCCGGCGGGCCACGCCAGCCATGACAAAAGATCAAGAGCCCAAAAATGGGGCAAGGCCGGTAGTTCTCGCAGCATGGATGAATGAAAAGGAAATATCGTGTCGCCCTCCGCGTATCCCTGACCCATGCCCAAATAGATAAAGGCGATTTTAATAATAGCCAGCCAGAAAACCCCGACAACTATTTTGCTCCACAAAGGATAATCGTCTTCTGCTTTTCTCCGATAAAAAAGCCAGCCGACCAATAAAGGAAGGGCATAAAGCCCCACCGCCACAATGATAAAAAATAATCTCCAGCTACCTTCAAAAAGCCAGACTTCCGGCGAAAATACTCTTTGTCCAAACTCCGTCATCTTGCCGTCAAGAGTTGTAGAGGCAGGGTGAATAACGGGTTTCGCGAGTTTAAAAAGTAAAAAAGAAGCCGCTGGGATAGCTGTGATGGCGACCCATGTTTTTCTTTTTATTCCACAATCTCTAAAGGTAATAAGGAAATAGATAAAGGCGCCGACAGGAATAAGAATTCCGTGAAGCTTGTTCCAGACTGATATGGCGGCGATAATTGTAGCCCAGAAAAGATGCCATTGATTTTTGGTTTTTAAATATCTGAGATAAAAGGCCGTTGCCCCAAAAACAGAAACCAGGTAAGCGATGTCGGACTGAAAAGTGTAAGAGGTCACCATTAATATAGGGTTGGTGGTGAAAGTCACGGCTATGGCGAAAGCTGTTTTTCTGTTTGACGTGACCTGTCTTGCCGCAAAATAGAATATAATTGAGGCGACAAGGGCAAGAACAATATTGGATATTCTGCAAACCGAAAAAGAGAAGCCGAATATCCAGCAGAAAAACCCGCCCCATAAAATATGCGGCACCGACGCCGCTGAGTTAAAAGGATCAAATACGGGAACCCCGGTTTCAATAAAATGTTTTGTCGGCAGGGCAAAATTCCACGAGTCATCAAGAGCCGCGTGAAAAACCGGATTTATCAAAATCACAAGGATAAGGGTAATGCCCATTAGGCCCAGGATGGCTGCCAGGTCCTTCTTGTGGATCATGCCCTGTCCTTAACAATAAGCTGAGAAGGATCGAAACTGCAATTAATCAGAAGGTGGCAGTTGTCCGCGCATCCGTGCATTTTATCCCGCAGCAACCGGGCTTTTTCCGACTCGAATATCTCTCTTATACCCGCCTCTGTGATATTGCCGATGGGCTCAAAAAAGCTGCACAAAAGAACGGCTCCGTCAGGGCCGATGGAAAAACCGATGTCCCCTACTGTGCAGAGAGCCTGGGTAAATCGGTTTGGGTTGGAGAAATAGGCTTTCATGGCTGGAAACTGGCTGTCTTCGTTTAAAATAAAAAATCCTCCTTGTTTCATAGCGAGCAACTGGTCAAGCAGGGCGTTAACTTTTTTAATATCCTTTGGGAAATGAGGATGGGTCAGCCACCACTTTTTATCAATATCCACAGCGCCAAAAGGTTGGGCCATGGCTTGAAAGAAAACGCCTTCGACCTTCCCGGTTTTTCGCAGAAAATCAAGAAGCCCGGCAATCTGGTCAAGATTATCCTCCATTATTACAGTGGAGATTCGCACAGGAACTCCTTCTTTGCGCAGATTCTCAATAGCCTTTATCACTTTCTCAAAGGCGCCGGGCTTCCTTCTGATCCTATCGTGAGTGTGGTCAAAACCATCGAGACTGATATTGGCGTAAGATAAACCGGCGTGGGCCAATTTTGCCGCGGTTTTCCTGTTAATTGAAAATCCGTTGGTGGCAAGAAGGGTAGTCATGCCGTTGTCGGCGCCTCGCTTAATGATGGGAATCGTCGCCTTGTGTAAAAGAGGCTCGCCTCCGGCCACTATTATCTCCGCGGGCCCTACCCATCCGGCCAATTCGTCAACTACATTAAGAAAAACCTCAGTAGTCGGGGATTTGGGCTCCTTGACTTTCCAGATATCGCAATGGCCGCATCTACAATCACAGCGATTTGTAATATGAAAACTCAGATATCGGGGACCCTTTCCATTCATAGATCAAGTTTACCCTTACCTTGCGTAAAGAGCAACCGGCGGGGTGAAAATTAAAACCCAACTAAATACAATTTGCTTTTTCATAACTCCCCCCTCAGTTTATTGGTTTTCTCTTCACATATTCGGAACATCGTTTACGTCAAAAGTAGCGTACCAGCCTGCATAATTGAAATAGTAACTTGCATGTACGCGATCATCAGCATCTACCGTAAAGACACTATTAAATCCCGGCAGGCGAAGCAATAGCAATAGTTGTCCCGATTCGAGCAAATAAAAGGTATTTTCATCCATTATGAATATTTCGTCCTGTGAATCCATTCACATCATTGGATTGTCAAAGTTGTTGTTTATGATTTCAATTTCCCAACTACCCGATGTGTTTGTCACGTAATATAGATCGTCTTCACTGTTGATAGTGAAAATCCCGTGGTAATTCCCAAGAGAATCAATTACAGACGACGGCGCATCGGTATTTCCACTATTTATTGTTTCACTTTGCCAATTCGTATTCCAAACGGACTTGATTAATCCCGAAGGGGAACCGTGAAGGATTTGAATTTCGTTGTCGATGAAGTAGACGGTTTTCCCGGCACCCGGTTCAAGTGATATTGATTCCTGATCCCATAATCCTTCGCTCCAGCTTCGGTGGAAAAATCCATCAAAACGACAATAAAAAACGTGAAATACTCCATCCGGATCAAATCCAGCGGCCCTGAATGTATTACAAAGATTCCCGTCTAATGTTTCGGTTACCCAAGGTTCGTCTTGCGAGGTGCGTGTTGTGAATGAGAGTATTTGATCGTCATACTCATTGATACCAAAATATGTAATAAATTGGTTGCCATTATTATCAATATCTATGGTTGGCTTCAGACCGTTGAGATCACCTGAAATGATCGGTTCAATGTCCCAATTGCTGCCGTCTCTTTCCGCAATTTTCAATGTGTTTACAAAGCTATGGGTTTTGTAAGCCATATGAGGAATGTTGTATTGGTCGCATTTTATATCCAAATATCCATTGAAAAACGCACCTTGTTCAATGGTGGAGGTAGAGTATGTTAATTCTTCAACTTCGGTAAGTTTCAAACTTCTGTAATCATTATTATGATGGGCAATTACAGGATATTTATTCAAGTCAAAGGTTAATGAAGACTTCCACCCTTCTCCATCCTCACTGGATACTGCAATTTTTTCCCAACTGCCCGATGCATTAGTTATGTAGTTCAACTGTTCGGTGATGTTCAATCCGCTGAAATAGGAGATATGAACCGCGTCATTTTCGTCAAGAATGATATATGTGTCCCAACCCAGGTCGCCTGATGTGTCAATCCAATCGGTCTGCCAGATCAGAGCGCCTTTTTTAACATATGCGAGGGTTCTAACCGGCTCCCACGGGTACCCTGTTTTAAATATACATGCGCCATGAACTGAATCATCACTTGCAAGTGCGATAGTCCCTCCGCTGGCAGGCCCGCACATGAACTCATAGTTCCAAGCTCCATCTTTATTGGTAACGTATGCAACAGCATTCGAAAGTTCTCCCCCACCGTACATAGTTGAAATATGTACATTGCCACCGCTGTCAATCTCGATATCGTTGTAGGCTCCCAAATCTCCGTAGTCGACTATGGTTTCCGATACCCACGCCCCTGATTTATTTGTCGCGTAACGAAGATCAAGATTAGTGGTGTCCTCGTATGCAACGTGCAAGCTTTGATCACCCGAATCAAATGCAATATCACAGTAGCTGCCAGCATTGTTTTCATCGTCCAGCATGGTTACATCCCAATTGCCGGTTTTATTGGTGGCATAATAAAGATCGTAATCATCATTTTGAATTATGTACGCATAACAAACATGCAGATCACCCTCATTGTCCATTGCCATGGAAGGAGACATGGCGAATCGGTCGACTACTTCCCTCGTGCATTTAACATTTTCATCGCATGTGTAAAGATACACAATGCCGCCGCTTTCAGCGACTATGTATCTGGTATTATCAGAGCCTAAAGCAATAGAGGTCCCTGAATCGCCTGGGGAGCCGCCATCTATCTGCTGGAAAAATATATCTCCTACCCACTGCCCTTCGTCAGGCGGGTACTCGTTTTGAAAATCATCGTCATCGTCTGAATCGTCGTCATCGTCGTCGTCGACTGTATCATCATCATCGTCTACCGTATCGTCATCATCATCGTCGGACAGGGTATCATTGTCGTCATCGTCATCATCGCCGCAGCCGCAGCCTGAGATAAGGGCTGAACCAAAAAAGATAACGAAGCTTATTACAAGGAAAAGAGAGAGTTGTTTCATATCGCCCTCAAATTAAAAAAGGCTATTTTCATCAACTGTTGAAATAATACACATAATCATAAGTATAATCTAGAGGAGGATTGGCTTGAATGAGGTGTTGTCAATTATGGCGGCGTGATTTATCATAAACTCACATAAGAATCTGCCGGCAAAAGGTTATTGTAATGAGCGTTCGCTTTGCCTTGGGAAAAAACGGG
>CAYSHR010000281.1:0-5389 GCA_964430795.1 uncultured bacterium | reverse complement strand
GCAATAACCCGACGGCACCGGTGTGCCACCGGCAGCAATAACCCGACGGCACATTATCCATGGATAGAAACTTTTTGTGACAGGGTGTAGAACGCCATTGCTCGTAGGGGCACGGCATGCCGTGCCCGGGGCTGGAAAAGCGACACGCTACCTATCATCAGTTGCCCATAATTTTCTTCAGCTTTTCTTTATTATAAGGGCGCTTGAAAACTACCTCTCCCGCCGGATTTTCATTATTTGTAATCCGGCATGTAAAAAGCTCATATTTCAGATTAAAGGAAAGACCAAATTCACAGTGGAATTTTATCCCTGTTACTTTTTCCGCGAAAGGATCATATACTTTTAGATTGACCATGCTGTTGGTAAAGGATCTGCCCTTGGCTGTAAAAGCGCCATTATTTGAAAACTCACTCAGGCAGGCCGGCTCTTTGCCCTCTCCTAAAAACTGAAAATCGGCAAAAAAGCGCCAGTTGCTCTTGGCGATAAACTCTACTTTCAGGTCAAGGCGGGTTTTCATTTTATTGCCTTTATCATCACGAAGAACGCCTCTGTATTCTTCCCCTTCAAAAGCCTCTTCCTTTGCGAGTATCCCCACAAGCAGAGTGATTGACAGTCCGGCAAATATTGATGCCGCGACAATGATTCCGATTATTTTCAGTCTCTTGTTTACATCCTCAGTCTCCGGTGTTTTGGCGCTTATGTGATCCACTGTCTGTTGCAGTTGGGCTGCAACCATTATAGAGCAGTCCCCGGCGCTTTTCTCAATTCCGTCCATATTGATTTTTGCGCCGGTAAGTGTAGAATTTTCCAAACCAAGGTTTTTTATTCGAGCGTCTGTAAAGTCGGTATTGGTGCAAATTGCCCCTGAAATATCACTATCGATGATACTCGCGCCTATCAGTTTGACCTTGGCAAGTCTCGCGTTTGAAAAATCGGCTTTGACTATATTAGCCTGGCTAAGGTCAGCGCCATCGAGCTTTGCGTAGCTCCCGTTTACTCCTTCCAGATTCGACATTGCCAATGATGCCCGGGAAAGATTTGCCTTGAAAAAATTCGCGTTGGAGAAATCCTGACCCCCAAGGTCCACGCCGGGAGCCTGGGCGCCGGAAAGATCGACCTCGCCAAAATAGCAGTCTGTAAAAGTCACTCCTTTAAACAGAATCTCCTTCATTGAGGCGGTGGTAAGAAGAGTTCTTGCCCATTTGCAATTTAAAACCCGGCTATTGTCCATTACAGCGCCGGTAAAATCGCAGTCGTTAAATGTAGTTCCTTTGAACATCGCGCCTGGAAACATGGCGCTTTCAGCAATGCATTTCTCGAAAAGGGATTTGGACATAGTTGAGTTTGAAAAATCGATGTGATTCAATTGGCATTTGGACACCTTGACTGCCCAAAGACCACTTTTTTTACCAATGGCGTTGTTAAGCCGGCAGTTTTCCAGAATAGCTCGTTTAAAAGAGGCGCCGGAGAAATTGGCATTTTCAAAATTTGTCTCTTTGGCTTTCACTCTTTCAAAAGCGCAGGCGGAAAAGTCCACCATTCTGAAACCGGACTCTTCAATTATACAGTTGCTCCAGGTTGTTGATGTCAGTTTGGCGCCTTCCATATTAACCTTAAGGAAGCGAACAGAGATGAACCGGACATTGTCAAGGTCGGCTTCTTTAAAATCGGTTTTATTTAATATGGTTTTCTCAAATAGGGTATTACCGCATTTGGCGCCATTGAGATTCGCTTGGGTAAGATCGGCCCCCTTTATGTTCGCTCCGGAAAGATCGGCGCCTGAAAGATTTGTCCCTATCAACTTAGCTTGAAAGAGATTCGCGCCGGAAAGAGAGGTGTTTGAAAGGTCTTTTCCTGACAAGTCAGCATGACCAAGATCAGCGTTATCGGGCAGGGCGCCTGACTTGATGATGTCTACAAGATCCTCGCGTTCCGATAACTTCATAAGCATTACATCTCTTGCTGACTATTGATTACTCAGCCGCAGCATCCTCCATCATCATCGTCATCGCTGTTGCCTTGAGGGTCATCGTCATCAGATATATCGTCGTCGTCCGCCGCGTCATCGTCATCTGAGACCTGGTCATCATCATCCGCCGCGTCATCGTCATCATCAGGCCAGGGACCAAGGCTCTGACTTGTATATGTAGGGAGTATGGACATTGAGCCAATCAGCGCGACGCCATATTTGATTTTGAAATACCCGGCCTCGCCCCACGCGGCGCCCCAGGAGTTTTTGGCGATCCAGTAACCATCACCTTTTGTTTCATCATATCCGATTAGAGTAACAGCGTGCATCCCTTGGGGAATCCATGTGGTGTTCTGGTATATCCCACTCTCATAATACATAAAGTCTTCATAAATTATCAGGCTCGCGGCTATAGGTCCTGTCTGAAGAGCCTGTTTCATGGCTTCAATATTAAACCCTGTCAAAGAGACCGCCTTCCAGGAGTCAATTTTGAAAAGATCGTCATGCCACTGGTCGCACATCTTATCGCATGTTTCGCCATCAGAAGCATCCCGTTGATGATATGGAAAGCATTCCTCAAGGGTAATACCGGTGCTTTTCGCGTAATCAAAACTGGAGGTGGTAAGTCCGCCAAGGTCGCAGTTTCCCGCCATGGAGCAACTCACAAGTTGTTGCTCAGCGAGATTTATCAGGGGGTCGATCCAGCCTTCGGCAAAGGCGATAGCCGATTCCATGGGCCCTACCGTGGCAAAAGCCCAGCATGAGCCGCAGTTCCCCTGGTTTCTGATTGGCGTTACCCAGTTGGCGCCTTCCATATCTCTCCAGTCCATGCTCCCGGGCAACTCCTTGGAAAAGTCAGGCTGGAACTGATCCAGAGAATCGCCAAGATCATAGGAAACCATGGGACCGCCGGCATACCACCCCTTTTCCCTGTTTAATCTCGCCACTTCATTATCAGCAGCGACCCAGTTAAAACCGTTATTCCTGATTGCTTTATTGATATGGCCAACTTCGTCGGCCCTGGTTGAATCGACTGCGGAAAAAATCAACATCATCGCCATAAACAAGACGATTATTTCTTTCATTTTCAACTCCTGCTTCTTAAACAAAACATATAAAAGATGGTATCATAAAAAGGCGGCTTTTTGCTTTAACCTCTCAACTTTTTATCCAAAGAAGTAAGAACTTCGCATCCGTCATCTGTAATGAGGATCATATCCTCAAGCCTGACTCCAAGTTTGCCCTCTATATATATTCCCGGTTCAATAGTCACCACGTGCCCAACATCCAGCTTTTTGGGATAGAGTCTGGAAGCGCGGGGCAGTTCGTGAACTTCCAAACCAACGCCATGACCAAGGCCGTGTCCGAAATATTTACCATAGCCGGCGTCGTCAATAACCTTCCTTGCCGCGAGATCGAGGTCCTTTCCGGTAATTCCAGGGCGTGCCGCGTCAATGGCGGTCCTCTGCGCATCATAAACAATCCGGTGGATTTTCTTTGCCTCTTTTGAAATCTTTCCCATGGGTAAAGTTACTGTCTGGTCAGAAAAATAACCATTCAGTTTCGCGCCGTAATCGATAACCACAAGCTCCCCGGCTTTTACAACTTTTTCAGACGCGATTCCGTGGGGCAGGGCGCCTCTATAGCCGGAAGCCACAATAGTCTCAAAGGCCATGCCTTCCGCTCCAAGCCTGATCATCTCCATATCAAGAGCTTTGGCGAAATCAAGCTCTATTACCCCTGGTTTTAACTTGCGCTTTACCTTTTTGAAGGCTTTTTCAGATAGAGCGATTACATTCCTGAGGGCTTCCACCTCTTTTGGGGATTTGGCGATTCGAAGCTCATCAATCTGGCCCCCAAGAGGCACAAGCCTCACGCCCTTTAACCCTTTTGTCAGCGACATTCTCATGTTCACAGTCATGACATCGCCCTCAATGCCCAGTCTTTTCACTTTTGTTCTGGATAGAACCTTGGCGATAGATTTGATCTTGCTGGTGAAGATATTGACCTTCGCGCCCTTTACCTCATCCTTTGCCTGGAGAGTGTATCTTGAGTCCGAGAAAAAATGAGCTATCCTGGAACCCACAAGCAGGCTTCCTTCAGAACCTGTAAAGCCGGTCAGATAACGAACATTCTCGGGCTTTGTAACAAGAACCGCGTCTACTTTGAGAGTGGAAAGAAGCTGCTTTACTCTTTTGATGTTTTCTATGGACATATTATCTCCTTTATTTCTTTTCTTCTTTTAAGAAATCCGCGGCGAAACGTAAAGCCAAAAGGTAACTATGCAAGCCCAGCCCCATTATTCTGCCAACCATCAGGTCCGAGATAACAGAGTGATGGCGAAACTTCTCCCTGGCGTAAATATTGGATAAATGAATTTCCAGGGCGGGTAAAGAGCTCTTTTTAACCGCTTCTCTCAAGAGCAAAGACTCATGGGTCCACCGCCCGGGATTTAATAGAAGAAAATCCGCGGCGCCTTTGAGCGCGTCTATCTTTTCCACATATTCCATTTCTATATTGGTCTGGAAAAATTTTACGGAAAGTCCCAACTCATCGCCAAGTTTTTCAATCTCAGCGTCTATTTGCAAAAGAGTTCTTTTACCGTATAAGTCAGGTTCTCTTTTACCCAATTTGTCGAGGTTTATTCCATGTAATAGGTAAACTCTGTTCAAAATGAAATCCGGGAATTTTTTTGTGAAACTTTTTTCTACGGGAAAATAGGAACATAGACCGCCGTCAAAGTCAATATTGGCTTTGCTGATTGAAATTAATATTAGTTTGCGCTGAAGCGGTTGACAAGGAGAGATACTGCTTTGTATACTGATTGGTAGATAAGATCGTAGAAAAGGAAAAGGAGAATAGATATGCCGGGAGCGACTGTAAGGATAAGCGAGGCGTCAAGGGAGCTATTGCGTGAACTTGCCCGTCACACTGATTCGACCATGCAATCAGTTATCGAACGGGCGTTGGAGGAGTATCGGAAACGGCTTTTCTGGAACCGGGCCGAAGAGGAATTTAAGACTATGCGGGAAAACCCCAAAGCCTGGAATGAGGAGATCGCCGAGCGTGAACATTGGGACGCTTCCCTTATGGATGGACTGGAATCGGAGTAAAGACTGATGGGAAAAACAAAGAAAAAGCATCCGAAACGCGGCGAGGTCTGGTGGGTGAACCTGGATCCAATCAAAGGGCATGAACTAGGCGGACACCGCCCTTGCTTGATTGTTTCGGTGGATGAGTTCAACCGAATTCCCCATGGTCTGGTCTGGGCGGCGCCCATCACCAGCAATGTCCATTTCAAACACTCTTTCACTGTTGCCGCAAAATCCGGCGCTGGCGGCTTGAAAGTCGATAGTTTGATCCTCTGCCACCAGCTACGGACTATCTCGACTGACCGCCTTGCCCGGCGAGCTGGAACCC
>CAYSHR010000280.1:0-5400 GCA_964430795.1 uncultured bacterium | reverse complement strand
GGCGGGAAACCCATGAGCATGTTCGGCATATCGGTAAACTCGGAATTGCTAGCGGGCTTCGGCCCATATCTTTCGGTTACTCACAGCAATGTGGATACAACTTACCTTGACGAAATCGACATCGGTTTTTATGCCACATCAGTCTTTCTGGGCGCCCATTACAGGTACTATATCCTTGACTGGCTTGCTCCCGGTGTTGAGGCAGGGGGGATGTTCGCCGGCTACCTGGAAAAAATCAGCGATGATGTTTTTGAGTATGAGCAGACCCATTATGGACTCGGCTTTGAGCTTTCCACCGACTGGACATTCTTTCCCTTCAGGTGGACCGAATCCTGGGCCGGCGGTTTGGCTTTTTCATTAAGAGGAGTCTATCAATATCGCCCTCTGGATGAAATGGGCGATCTTACCGACGCCTCCGGCTTCGGTTTTTTGTTTTTGACAAGTTACAAGTTTGACATTGGCAAACAGAAAACAGTCAAGGAGCGAAAAGCTTTAAGCCCGGACGAACCGTGGGAGCCCGAAGATAGACCTGGGGAAAAAGATAAAGAGCCGGACGAGCCGGAGTCGCTCAGTGGTGATCCAGGGTAAAATGTAGGTCAGATCAATCCTTTAATTACAGGGCGCACCGATTTTCTAAACCCGATTGGAACGCCCTTAAAATCATCTCCAATATAGTTTGCCCCATCCAGAAGGTGGGTGCTCTTTGTGTAATCCAAGTCCTTTGGCACAGGTCCGAAATGCTCTTCAAGAAGGAAATCCTCCGCGCTTTTAGGACCGCCGAATAGCCTGCTTATCCAGCTTACTTTGCCAAGGACCCATTGAAATTTATCAAAAAGGCGATGCTGAGAAGGATATTGGTCCATGATTCTCTTTTTGCCTTCAAGCTCTTCCTGGGTCAGTTTGAATTTCAGTTTTTTCCCTTTGTAAAGAGGGTGGAAGCGAAAAGCGATGAGGATGGTGTATTCATATTCAGGCAGATGGAAAAAGGGCAGAGATTTGCCGTGGTCTTTTTCATATTCGTCCACAGCCAGTCTGGTGAAAAAATGGGTAAGGTCGTGTTCCGGGTGGCCGCCCTGCCATGCGCCTGTAAAAACCGCGTCAGGCTTCACCTCAAAAATCGACTCTCTTACTCTGTCGCGAATGCCCTCCCAGAATGGGCGGTGCTTCTCAAAGGATTGAGGGTCCTTTGTCAGATATGACATATGCCTGTAAATCTCGACTTCGGAAAACTCAAGGCACCTTGTGTTTTTCTCCTCAATACCTACCGCGGCGACGGCGTTAATGGCCTCTTTCATCCGGGTTTTGCCATACTGTTCGGGGGTGACGTTATCAAGAAAATAGAGGCCGTCGCCGTTTGTAACCCAGATAAACTTTGTCTTTGATCCAAGGCGTTGAATAAGCCCGCCATAGCCAAGCTCATCGTCCTGGTGGGCGATCACGAATAGAGGATTCTCCCACTGGTTTGAGGCTTCAAAGAAATCGTCAATGTTCCAGTCTCGATAGCTTTTATTCATGTTGTTCCCGGCGGCCTTTCAATATAATGGGTGGGCAGGGTAATCGTCCAGTGATCGGTGTAAGAGTTTGAGATCTGGGGACATGACCTCATTTCTCGAAAATGCCCGGCATTGTCAATTATATTAGGGAAATGGGGATCGTGTCCCCCGATCTCCGCTGCCCGATAGTTAGTCGGTTTTAAAAAATATTCTCAAATATCATACCAGCGATTTTTTCCGGTTTTACATTATCCGTATTTATTACCATGTCGGCCACATCTCTATAAAGAAAATCTCGCTCTTTTAATATTTCTTCCATCTCTTTTACAGGATCAACGTTGTCTGTAAGGGGTGGGCGCGAGTCATCTCCATAAATCCTCTTGACCAGATTTTCCGGCGCGCCTGTAAGATATACAACCACATCGTTATCAGCCTTTAGAATCTCCCTGTTGTTCTTCTTTTCGATTATTCCACCGCCGCAGTCAAGAATACCTTCCTTACGGCCGGCAAAGGAGACAAGAGCTTCTGTCTCTTGCCGCCTGAAAAACTCCCAGCCTTTTTCCTGAACCAGATCGGCGATTTTTCCACCGGCCCTTTTTTCTATGACTCCATCAAGGCAGATAGCTTTTTGTCCGGTCAGTTTGGAGAGGTTTTTCGCCATAGTGGTTTTACCGCTCCCCCGGGGTCCTATTAACGCGAGAAGAATCATGATCCTTTTTCCAATCCTTCCAACGCGCCTTTCTCCATGATTCTCCTGTCGGGTTTTATTCCGGTAAATATCTCAAATTGTTTTACCGCCTGGTTGATTAAAAGTCTTTCGCCACCAATAATCCGACAACCCTTCTCCTTTGCTTTTCGCAAAAGCAAGGTTCCACCAGCACGGTAGTTGGCGTCAAATACAAGATGGTTTTTTTTGATCAGAACCGGATCAAAGGGCATAGCGTCATTGATCAATCCCACAGGCGTCGTGTTTATTATTATGGCGCTTTCTTTGAGCAGGCCGGCCCCTTTTGTGGAATTCAGATCAAAAAAACCGAGATTGCCGCTGATATGGGTATCTTCTTTAAACGACGCTTCGGCCTTTTTTGGGTCTCGCGCGAGAATTACTATTGACGAAACACCGCCTTTTAGTTGGGTTAGAGCCGCGACCGCGGACTTGGAGGCGCCGCCACCGCCGATGATTGTCGCTCTTTTTACACTATGGTTTATGTCCGATTCAATAAACGAGTTATAGAATCCGTTAACATCAGTGTTATATCCGAGAATTTTATCTTCAAGGAGAAGGGTATTGACAACGCCGGTGGTTTTAGCGGCGCCATAAATCTCCCGGCAGCAAACTGCCGCCTCTTTTTTGAATGGCGCGGTCACAGCCAGCCCTTTTATCCCCAGAGCCCGGGCCCCCCAAATCGCCTCTTTTGCTCTTTTACATGGAAAGGGCAGAAAGGCGAAGTCCAATTTCAGCGCGTCAAAAGCGGCGTTGTGCATCGCCGGGGAGAGGGTATGCTCTACCGGATTGCCAATGATTCCATAGATTGCGGTTTTTCCCCTGATTTTCATTGCCCGATAATATCACAGTTAATGGGGTGTGGGATAAATTTGGAGATTTCCCGTATCAAAAAGAGGTTTTTTGCGAATCGGGGACACCTCAGTTAGAGGAAGTCTGGTCTTCTCTTGACATTTCATTGCAAAATTTTAGTATTCATCAAAGGGCACAACTTATATTTAAGTAAGGCGAAAAAAATGGGTAAAGCATTTTTTGTTACAGGCACGGACACTGATGTGGGCAAGACCTTCTTCGCCGCCTCTTTGGCGTCATATTTAAAAAGCGCGGGATATAACATCGGCGTTTTTAAACCCATTGAAAGCGGATGCGCCACAATAGACGGTAAGATGGTTCCCGGCGACGCCATGACTTTAAAGAGAGCTTCCGGCTGCGAGCTTGATATGGAAACCATATGTCCTTACTGTCTCAAAGAAGCCGTCGCGCCCTCCGTTGCCGCGAAAAACGCGAATCTTTTCGTCGACGTAAACCTGATTCTCAATTCCTTCGATGTTTTGCGAAATGAACATGATGTTGTTTTGGTCGAAGGAGCGGGAGGAGTTCTGGCGCCCTTGTTTGACTCTGTAAAGGTAGTTGATCTGATGAGGATGCTGGCAATCCCGGCAATAAATGTTATCGGGTCAAAGCTTGGCGCGGTTAATCACGCTCTTCTTACCGAAAGGACTATTCTTGATGAATCGCTGGGAATGATCGGCCACGTAATCAATAATCTTCACGGCGTTGATGATCCGGCTATACAGTCAAATCCTGACTTGATCAAAAAGCATGCACGGAGAAAAGTATTGGGGGTTTTACCAAAGGCAAATGGACCCTGGCTGGCGCCTGATACATTCAAAGAGAATTTTGACTTAGTGGCTCTTGAGTTGGAATAGGACCTCCCCAGTCTTTTCGTTTTACTTTCAAAATGGCAGGGTAATTATACGATTTCTTTTAAGGACTTCAATTGCCAGAGGAAGGAAAATTTTCTGGTTTCGATATACATTTCCGAGTGATAGGCGCCCCAGCAATCCTGGCAGGGTGGTGGATTCAGTTGTTCCAGGGCTTCATCAAAACTCTGATCGCCAAGACTCTGCTTTGGCTGGTGGGACCATGGAAAATCGTGGCACATGGTGAGTTCGCATCTGGCTGTAACAATGGCGTGAACAAATTTCCAGGGGCATTCTCCCAGATTTTGCCTATCAGGCCACTCTCTTAAAAATTGGAGCCCTTTTATTGAATTGGCCACAGGTTTGCCATTCTGTTTTCTATCAATCAGGGCGTCAATGGTTTTTCGATACTGGGGGAAGTTCTCCAAAAGGCCCGGTTGTTTTATCTGCTTAAGCATCTCCCTTCCAGCGGGAGCAAAGGCGACCTCAACGCCTACTCGTTCCGCTGTTTCAAGAATAGAATTGACTTCAAAGATGGTATCTTTATAAATCATTGAATAAAAACTGGTCTTTATTCCCCTCATATCCAACAGCCTGGCCGCGCCCACAGCATAGGAAAAAGAGCCTTTTCCTCTATTCCTGTCATGGAATTTCTGGGAGCCGTCAAGAAAAATAATGACGGATGAAACACCCATAAGAGTCTCTATTTTCTGTTCCACCAGATCACCATTGGTCCAGAGAGTTATTTCAAAACCATGCCAAATAGCTTTTTCAATAATTATGTTTATATCGTTTCTGGCAAGGGGCTCACCAATAAAATCATCCCCTCTGAGTATTAATCTGACCACCCCAAACTCCTTGGCCTTTGCCAAAATATCAAGGACCATAGAGAGAGGCAATTCCTCCCTGCTTTTTGAAGGGTCTGTAAATCGGCTTACCCTGGAATTGTTTTCAGAAAGAGCCAATGTCAATACAACAGGGCATTTTCTCCCTGTGCTGTTTCCTTTCTTCAAGGCTTTTGTTATTGTTTTGCTGTTGTTCATCTGTTATCTCTTGTCCGCGAATTTCCTAAACTGAATATGATACGGAATTCAAAGTCACAGCCAATAAAATTCCGGAGATTAAAGTTTTACAATAAAAAAGGTTAAGGAGGCAAGGGCAAACAGGGCTCTGTAGGCAGTTTGAAAAACCAGGGCATTTTGGGGGTCGGCTATGTTTTTCATCTTATATAAAATTATTCCCAGAAGAAACAAAGCAATTAAAAAGGGGAGTCCGCCTGCCGGGTTCACCATTGCCGAGATCATTAGCACCAGAAGATAACCCGTGGCTATAAAAAAGAGGGTTTTGGAAAATCCGGAAATTTTCTCAAGACCAAAGGCGTGGGCGTTGCTGTTATTATTCATAGCCTGGTCAAAGTTAAAGTCGATGATTTCACCTGCCAGTTGTCCGGCGGCAAAAAGTAGTCCGAAAAATATACCGA
>CAYSHR010000279.1:0-5403 GCA_964430795.1 uncultured bacterium | reverse complement strand
CTCCGGCAATGTTGTTTATTCCGTTGACATCAATGGGCATCATTGGATGTTTTTCATCCACCGGCAAGTATTGGGCTTTGCCATACTGCCCTCTGGTTCCGGCAAAAAGAATCTTTACGTCGGGATTAAATTTGCGGCATGACTCAAGAATGGAAAGCTGAGAAACACAATTAATCTGAAGGTCGGTGTAAGGATCCTTCATGGAATCAATATGAGAAAGGGTGCCGGCAAGATTGAAAATTATATCCCGCCCTTGAACAAGATAATGCATGCTGTATTCATCTCTAACATCCGCGATGTTAACTTGAACATGATCCTTGACAGGTTCGATGTTAAAGAGATTGCCGCCGTATTGATCAATAAGAGAATCAACAAGTGTTACGCGGGCGCCATATTTTACAAGCTCAATAGCAAGAGAACTTCCTATAAAGCCAAGACCCCCGGTAATAAGAACGTTCTTCTTATTGTATAACTTTTCAAAATCCCGAATATCAGGGTTTACTGGTTCCTTCTCTTCCATATTTATCCTCCAATCTCACTACATCATCCAAGTGATTGGTGGAAGCCTCAAAAGCCGTACAATCCTCTACCCCCTCCATAGAATGGATAAGCCTCGGTGGTATATGATAGGACATTCCAGGACCAAGCTCAACTCGCTCAAGGTTCTCCACGTCATCCCCCACATGAAGGGCCATTTTACCGGTGTGAACATAAATAGTCTCGTCCTTCTTCTTGTGATATTGAATGGAGAGTTTCTCTCCGGTTTTAATGAAAAGAATCTTCCCCACATAGGAATCGGTCAACGCCCAATGAAGTTCATATCCCCAGGGCTTCTCAATCCTTTTAACATTTTGCATACTCATAATCCTCCAAATACCTCCCGTTCAAATTCTGCCGTATTAAAGTTGGAATCATCAAACAACTCCCTCTGCTTTTTTATCATTTTGCCCCTTGTCTTGCGAAAATGGAACCAGGTTCTTACAGCGACGACAAGACCGTGTTTCTTGAAAAGATTAAAATATTTTCCTCTAAATTCTTTCTTTAGTGGTTTTTTCCTATCTTCATAGATATTTACAGGCATACATTTAATAAAGAGCAATAGAGGGTTGCAGACTTCCAGAATTTCACGATCAAGGGCGAGCTTCTTATCTCCTTCCCGCAAAATGCCCTTTTTGTGCAAAGCCTTTGTGCCCGGCACAAAAAGGGATTTGTATTTATATAATTTCCCTCGGAGAGCAATGTCAAAATCCTCATAAAGAGCAAAGAGGTCTTCATCAAAACACTCGCCATTAATCTTTATTTCCTCAAGCATCTCTCGTTTATACATTGCCGCGGCGCCTGGAACACCGAACACGTTTCTGATATTTTCGAACCGGCTGGATTCAGGTATTGCTCCTTCTCCTAAATTAGTAATGGCGCCGTTGCGAAAAGCAATTCCCGCCGAATCCACATCAAGGCGTGATCCTTTTGATTTTCGTTGTGTGACAAGAGAGCAGGCTGATCCGATTTTGAAATCACTTTCCAGGGGAGGCACAAGAGTAGATATCCAGTTTTCCTCCAGTTCCACATCCTGGTGGATAATGGCGACATAGTCGGAATCAGAAACAGCAAGGGCTTGATTAATGGCGGCGCCTACTCCAACATTTATGTCATTATTAACAACCTTGACCTGGGGATAGCGACTTGTAACCAGGAATACCGAATTGTCATTACTGCCGTTATCAACAACTACAATATCTTTCTCTCCCCTGTAATCCTGGGCGTAAACATATTCAAGACAACGGGAAAGCTGTTCCTTGTTCGAACGGCTGGTAATGATTATCGTAACAGATCCGTCAGCCATTATTTCTCCGGTTTATTCTCTTTATAAAGGGCAAGACGAAGGCGCGCTACATTTATAAGCCCCATTAGTAATCGACGGAATGTAAGTTCCGATTCCCCGGCCACTCTGTCCACAAAGGTGATGGGGCTTTCGACTATTTTTATCCCACCTATATGAGCTTTGTATAGAATCTCATGGACAATGCCCGGCCCCGGAGAAGCGATTTTATCGGGTTTTACCACTTCAAATACAGACGCCGCATATGCCCTGAAACCCGAGTTGGGATCCTGGTAAGGCACTCCAAGCATCAGTCTGACATATGCGGAGGAAAACCTTGTAAGCCAGCTACGCAAATGACTATCCCGCGTGTCTGAGCCGCCTTTTACAAATCGGCTTCCAATAACCATCCGGGCATCCTGATTCAATGCCTTGAGCAAAGCAGGAATATCCTCAGGGCGATGTGAAAGGTCGGCATCCATCTCGACAATCCTCTCCGCGCCCAACTCAAGAGCCTTGGCAAAAGCTTCGGCTCCGGCATATCCCCTGCCCTTCTTTTCCATGCGATGCAGAAGATAAACCTTTGGGTCTGATTCGGTGATCTCCTTTACTATTTTCCATGTTCCATCAGGGGAATTGTCATCAGCCACAAGAACCTCGAGACCCAATTCCCGCAATTTATTAATTAAAGGCTTTATATTATGAGCCTCATTAAACGTAGGAAGAGTGACAATAGTACGCAATTTATGCTCCATGATCAGTGCTCAACCACCGGACCCCACATTTTATCCAAGTTCCAGGTGAACACTTCCCGCTCGAACCTGTCTCTGGCAAGGGCGTCGGCAAGATTGGAAAAAACATGATTTCTATATTCAATGGCAGCCAATTCAACAGCCCTCTCCTTGACCTGGTTAAAGGCGGGAATATCTCCGTTTTTATCAATAAATCTGTCGGGGTTTAAATCATAAAAAGCTCTAGCCTGGGAATTTTTTATTTTTACGTCGCTGCCCATAATCCGACCTTTTGTATAGGAGGCAAGAATATACCGTTTTAAAATATCAATTCTTGTTCTAAATTCCTCATCTTTATCCAATTGGTCCGCAAGGGCGTTACTATAAAATAATATCTCCCTAACCATTCTAATCAGTGTTTTTCTCTTTTTTTCAAAGCTCATTTTTCTCAGATCTATATTCTCATTTATCGCCTTCTGAAAAAAATCCGCCGGAGACCATGTAACTACACCGGATTTCACAAGAGATTTGCTGCTCTTTTCATGTTCGGGACTAAAAAGGGAAAAATCATATTCCACGCCATATAAATCTTCAAGCTTCTTCCCTGAAATATTCATCTGCTCTTCCATCTTCTGTCTTAAAAGGCGCCTCTCTATTTTCAATTCTACATTTACAAAAGGGAGAGCTTTTCCTTTAAGGCCTTTAAATAAATCCCGGTGGGAATCATAGAATTCTCGAACCTCTTCTCCTGTTACAGGTGAATTTCTCTTTACATCAATTTCAAGGGAATATTCGATCAGCGCGATTCTCTTGCCGCTGGAAACATTCTTTGCATATAGGGGTTTTGCGTCATATTTCCTGAATTTTCCCTCCTGATAATATATCTCCTGAGTCACCAACTCCTTTAAGAAATCTCTAAAATTTTCAGGATTGGCAAAACGCTCAAAAATCGAAGGAGGCGCCAGATGAAGACTACTTTTAAAAAAATCATGGTCGATAATGAAATCACCAACCTTTGCCAGATGTGGATTATCCCGATTGTAAACCGGAGGCGAGTTCTCAATTTCTTCTTTTTCACAAGAAAGGACTACCAAAAAGAATGCTGCGGCAATAATTGTCAGGAGCGGGAATTCTTTTCTTATCATCGGTTCTCCACAAGAGGATATGGGGCCTTTTTCCATTTTCAAGCAAGTTTATATTTGAGATATGTATCTTTCTGATATTTCGGTCACGTAAGTAAATCACAATAAACTTTTCCCCGCAAGAAAAAGGGCGTTACCCATGTCGTTTTTCATAATCATCAAGCTTTTCATAGAATAGTCATGTCATTTATTGCAACTGAAGGATTACACAAAATATTGATTTATTCTTGACATAAAACACAACATATTGTATTTTCCGCTAAATTCTTCCTAAAGGAGCAAACCGTGAATCAGAGTATTTATCCCTTACTCAATTCTGTTCAATCAGGATTGATGGAATTGAGATATTTTGACCAGGTTTTGGCTGCCGGCGACTTGGACGGCGCGGCTGACAGATTGGTTGACCTTTGGAATAAACTATTCTCACCCACCCAGATACTTACTAAGCTTTACAGTGGTGAGTTCTGGAACGACTGGACTGGAAGAGATGCCTTTGAGGAAAATCTGAAGGAGGTATATATGCTCCTTAATGACTCAACAGAGAATGAGCCTTCCATGGAAATCCTTGAAGAAGTTCGCGACTATCTATTCGCGAACTTCTCTTTATTAAAAGAAGCCTTCACTTATCTGGCGGCTGATGTTGGAGTAAAAGGGCTTCGATGTATGCTCCTTACCAAGGACCTTTAGCAATATGTTGAACCAATCTCTCCAAATTTTTTCAAATCCAATCTCCTTTTTGATTTCTTGACTTCATAGGGTCCATATTATTACAATACATTATGAAACATCTTCTCTGGAGAGGACCAATGAACAGAAGATATCCGCCAATTCTTTTTGTTATCCTAATTCTCGCCATTACAGCTACTCTGATTTTCTTTGGATGCGGCGATACCGGGACAACGGTTGTCTCTGATGATGAGGTCGATGACGACGATGATTCCGGTGTAGATGATGACGATGATGATGGTTTTGATGATACGCCGCCCCCGCCCCCAAGTGGGGGCGGCCCCCGCTGCCCGCCACATCTGGATAACCAGAGCTTTACAGGAACGACTGAGCCTGGAGCTTTTATAAAAGTTTACGGAGGCGCCCAGGAGGCATCTATATACGCTGATGTGGAAACCGGGGATTTCTGTGTTGTAGTCAGTTTGATTTTAAACGAAACAAATATATTGTCCGTAACAGCCCAAGACGCCGATGGAAATGTAAGCGATCCGACAAACATAAGTATTACCCAGAATCGCAATAATATCTGCCTTGAAGCCCAAGCCGACGCCGCGAGCGTGAGCTATTCCGAACCAAATAATGTTCCGGGCAACGCAATTGATGGGGCGATGTTGACCTACTGGGCAAACACGACTCAGCCGTGGCACATTGAAGCCCTCAGAAGTCCCCAATGGTTCAGGGTGGAATTAAAGGAGGTCGAGACAATAAGCCGTATTGACATCTACTGGACCGACAATGGATATGGTATTGATTATGAGGTTTATGTTTCAGATTCCCAGGAGGAGCCTGTCAAGCCTCATGCCGATGCTAACTGGAAAGATGAATATACCCTTGTAGCCGAACAGACAAATCCTACATCCGGATTCAATGGGCACAATACATTTGATCTTTCTCAGGATCCCATGGACGCGAAATGGATTCTTGTTGCTTTTATATAATGCAACAAGAAAACATATCTACTCAATAATATACAGATTAAATGGGA
>CAYSHR010000278.1:0-5423 GCA_964430795.1 uncultured bacterium | reverse complement strand
TTTTTTATTCTTCAATTTGTTTTGGCAGTGGCTTTTTCACCCCGGAGGTTGGAGCGAAAGCTGTAGCCAGAGGCGGCGCGTTTATCGCTTCTTGCGATGATCTCTCAGCTCTCTATCTAAACCCCGGCGCCTTAAGCAGAATCAAGGGAACCAACTTATATACAAATGTTAACTTTGACGTAATGCACACCTATTATCGCCGCGAGCCTTATCTTGACGCTGTCTGGAATAGAAATCCTCTTGATGTTATACCTTTTTTCGCGGTCTCCTCTGATTTTCATCTCGATGACTGGACTTTTGCTTTTGGAGTATACGGCCCATACGGAGTGACCCAGCGATATCCCTATTCCAAACCTCAACGGTACGCGGTTCTTGAAGCTAATTCAGTGCAGATTTATTTTTCTCTGGGTGTGGGCTGGACGCCTGTCAAATATGTTAGGTTGGGCGCGGACTTAATTATGACCCAATTTATTAAAGAGGATTATTATGGGTATTCCATTCTGAAGGACCGAAACGCCAAGTACGACATTGAGGCTGGTTTTATGGCAAAGAGCGATTTTTCTCCAGCTTGGTCGGGAGGAATTATTCTCCAACCGGCGCCCTTTTTTGAATTGGCTTTTTCTTATATTTCAAGAACAAAGCCTTTATTAAAGGGAACATTAACAGCCAATTTGCCGGAATTTTATGGTGCCTTGCTCGGATATGATGTTTACAAGGACAATATCGAAGTGCAACTTGATTATCCCGATCAATTCAGGGGAGGCGTGAGGTATATTTTCAGGGATATTTTCGATATAGAAGCCGCTTTCTCATATATTCCATGGAGCAGTGTTTCCGAATTTCCTGTTGATCTTGAAAATGAAACACTTATTGAAGACTTTGATCTTGCCCTTTATTGGGAGGATTCATGGAGCTATCGCCTTGGGGGATCCTACAGATTGGACGACCACTGGCAGTTCCATGGTGGATATTTCTGGGAGAATCCGGCTACTCCCGACCAGACCCTTGGTCCGGGCGGAATTGAGGGTAATAGGAACAGTTTTTCCGGCGGGATTACTTTAAGCTACTTCGGCTTTGACGCCACTTTCGCCTATGCCCACGTATTTATGGATGACCGCCAAACAGAGGCGCCTGATGTGCCGGGCACATTAGATGACGGGCATGGAAAATTTAAAGGGAGTTTCGACCACATAGTTGGCGCTGTTAATATAAACTTTGAGAAGCTTTATTATACATTCAAGGGTTTTAACCCCGCTCCTAAATAGGCAACTTTGGATTGAGGTGTAGTTGTGAGCGATAAAAAGAGATGGAAGAGGGAGTCCTTTGATCCTCTTGCCAAAAGGGATTTCAGGTTTTCCACCACCTCCGACCTTGAAGTTGACCCTCTATATACTCATGAGGATATCCCTGATTTCAATTATGATGATGACCTTGGAATGCCCGGCCACTATCCCTATACAAGAGGTGTAAAACCCACCATGTATAGAGGGCGCCTGTGGACCATGCGCCAGTTCGCCGGATTCGGCACATCGGTTGATACGAACAAGCGCTACCACTATCTTTTGAATAATGGAACCACGGGTCTTTCGGTGGCTTTTGATTTTCCCACACTTTATGGAAAAGATTCCGATGATCCGATGAGCAGGGGTGAGGTTGGAAAATGCGGTGTCGCCATAGATACCCTTGCTGATATGGAAACCCTGTTTAAAGGCATTCCCTTGGATAAAGTCACCACAAGCATGACCATTAATCCTCCCGCCGCGATATTGCTGGCCATGTACATTGTGGTGGCTCAAAAGCAGGGTATTTCCCCGGATAAAATAGGCGGCACAATCCAGAATGATATGCTCAAAGAATATATCGCCCAGAAAACATGGATATTTCCTCCGGCGCCTTCTTTGAAAATTATCACCGATATTCTGGAATACGCCACAGAGCATGTACCTCGCTGGAACACCATTTCCATCTCCGGTTACCATATTCGTGAGGCAGGAAGCACCGCTGTTCAGGAGCTGGCTTTTACAATTGGCGACGGCATCGCCTATGTGCAGGCCGGCGTGGATGCCGGTCTTGACGTGGATGATTTCGCTCCGAGGCTTTCCTACTTTTTCAATTCTCATAATGACTTTTTTGAGGAGGTAGCCAAGTTCAGAGCGGCAAGAAGGATGTGGGCCAGGATAATGAAGGAGCGTTTTGGGGCAAAGAGCCAAAAGAGCATGCTTCTTCGTTTTCACACTCAAACCGCGGGATGTTCTCTGGCGGCGCAGCAGCCATATAACAATGTCGCGCGAACCACAATCCAGGCTCTTGCCGCGGTTATGGGCGGCACTCAGAGTCTTCATACCAATTCATTGGATGAGACACTTGCCCTGCCCACAGAAGAATCTGTAACTATCGCGCTGAGAACTCAGCAGATTATCGCCGAAGAATCCGGAGCGGCCAATGTCATTGATCCATTGGGGGGATCCTATTTTGTTGAGGCTCTTACCAACAAGATGGAAAAGGAGGCCATGGCCTATATAAATAGAATTGACCAGATGGGTGGAATGTTAAAAGCGATTGAGATGGGATATCCTCAAAAAGAGATCAGTAACGCCGCATACCATTACCAGAGACAGATCGACAAAAAACAGAAAACGGTTGTAGGCGTAAATAAATATGTTCAGGATAAGGCGGAACCGATTCCAACATTGTATATAAGTGAAGAAACAGAAAAGGAGCAGCTTGCCCGATTGGAAAAAGTAAGGTCTGAAAGAAACCGTGAGGAAGTGGCCAAAACCCTCTCTTGTTTGCGTCAGATCGCGAAAGACGGCGGCAATCTCATGCCTCCAATACTTGATTGCGTTCGGGCTTATGTTTCGGAAGGTGAAATAGTTGCCGAGCTTAAGAAGATATTTGGCGAGTATAAAGACCCTGCTTATTTGTAATAGATTATTTTTGAGCTTAGGAGACCTTTTTTATGGACAGGAAAATCAGAATACTTGTCGCGAAACCCGGCCTTGACGGTCACGACCGGGGCGCCAAGGTTGTGGCAAGGGCGCTAAGAGATGCCGGATATGAGGTCATTTACACCGGGCTTCATCAAACACCGGAAATGGTGGTAAGCGCCGCCATGCAGGAAGATGTTGATGTCATAGGACTTTCCGTACTTTCAGGCGCTCACAATTACCTTTTTCCCGAGGTGATTCGCCTCCTGAAAGAGCAGAATATGGAAGATGTCGTGGTGTTTGGCGGCGGCATTATTCCTGATGAAGATCTGGACGGGCTTTTAAAAAAGGGCGTTAAGGCTGTTTTCAGACCCGGCGCGACTATTGAGGAGATAGTGGGTTTCATTGAGAATGAAATTAAACCCGACCTGGGATAAAAATTCTATTTTATTTCTCTTTAAAAAAGGTTAAACCATTCCCGGTTTTAATGGAGCGGTTAAAAGCCTGAGAATAGATTAGGTCAATTAGTGGAACTAATTATTGGAGGAGCATAATGAAGCGAAAGATAGGGGTAGTTGGAGTAGGGACAAGCGGTTTTTCCGCCCTGTCTCCCGAACTCTCGTTTAAGGAGATGACTTATGAAGCCGCGGTGAAAGCTTATCGAAACGCCGGGGTGGAACATCACCAGATTCAGGGGTTTGTTACCACGGCGGAAGATTTTCAGGAGGGATACAGCATTGCTGATGAATATACTCCTGATCAGATTGGCGGAATGCTGAAACCTTGCTATACGGTTCCAGGTGATTTCCTCCATTCCTTTGGCGCCGGCGTAATGATGATCCAGACAGGACTTTTCGACATTATCGCTGTTCAGTGTATGTCAAAGGCATCCAATACCCTCAATCTTCCCGACCTGGCGGTATTCGCCATGGATCCGGCGATTAACAGGCCACTCAAGTTTTCCGAGCACGTTGTGGCGGGACTTGAGATGAACAGGTTCTTGTTTGAGACGGGAAACACTATGGAACAATGCGCCGAGGTGGTGTCCAAAAACAGGGCAACCGCGTTGGAAAACCCCTGGGCCGGTTATGGCGCGGCGGTTACAGCGGAGGATGTTCTTAATTCCGAACCTGTATCATTTCCTGTTATGGAGATGGCTGTGCCTCAAAACGCTGATGGCGCGGTGGTTGTGGTTTTGGCTTCCGAAAAGGCGGCAAAGCGGATGACAGGGCAGCCGATCTGGGTTAAAGGTGTTGGCTGGTCAACAGACGCGCCCTCTTTGGAAAGCAGGGATTGGGAATCCGCCGAGTATGCCAGGAACGCGGCGAATATGGCTTACAAACAGGCTGGAATAACCTGCGCGGCCAATCAACTGGACTTTATCGAGGTTAGCGACGAATACGGATACAAACAACTCATGCATCTGGAGGCCATGGGACTTTGTCAGGCCGGAGCCTCAGGTGAATTGTTATGTTCCGGCTTCTTCTCAAAAGAGGGAGACATTCCGGTAAATATGTCCGGCGGAACTTGCGGAGTGGGCAACCTTTATGAAGCCAACGGCGGCGCCATGCTTTTAGAGTTGATGACTCAATTGCGGGGCGAAGCGGGCAGCAGGCAGTTAAAGAGTGTAAAAACCGGCATGGCTTTGGCCTGGCGGGGAATTCCATCATCATCCGGCGCAGCGGCGATTTTAGCCAACGAAGGTTGAAAGGAGGTCTTTCATGGGTCTAAAGAGAGTAGCGGTAGTTGGCGCGGGCATGACAAAATTTATGCGTCGCGCTCTTGAAACGCCTAAGGAACTATCCTTTGAAGCCACAAAGATGGCTTTGGATTCCTGCGACATGAGGCTAAAAGATATAGATTGCGTTTCTGTTGGAACAGCGCCGGACGCTTTTGACGGCGTTCATAGAAACGGTGAACACCTTTTCGACGGCGCCGGAGGTTTTGGAAAACCCTCCACCCGCTGTTATGTTGGCGGCGGTACAGGGGTGTTCAATCCAATTCACGGCTGGTTTCACGTGGCTTCAGGTATGTTTGACACATGCATGGTGGTTTCCGAAGAGAAGATGAGCAACGCTCACCCTCATCCGGCAGGGGCTTTTCTGACCATTTTTGATCATACAACAGAGCAGCCTTTGTTTCCTACGTTGATGTGGATTTTCGCTATGGAAATGAATCGCTATATGAATACATACAATATTCCAAAAGAACTCATTGCCCAGGTTTCAGTGAAGAACAAGAAGCACGCTCTTGGCCATCCCGCGGCTCAGATCGCCAAGGAAATTACAGTTGAGGATGTGCTCAATTCGGAAACCATGGCCTGGCCCGTCAACCGACTGGACATCAGTCCGGTTTCAGATGGCGCCGCGGCGGTTATACTGGCTTCGGAAGATGTGGCTTACAAGTACACTGACAAGCCGGTTTGGATCGAGGGCGTGGGATACAATCTGGATACCTCCTATTGGTGCACTCGCGATCTGGTCTATCCCAGGTATG
>CAYSHR010000277.1:0-5436 GCA_964430795.1 uncultured bacterium | reverse complement strand
ACCACGGCGCAGGCGCCGATCATACAATATTGCCCAAGAGTGTTGCCGCAAATTATGGTGGCGTTAGCGCCAATCGTGACCCCTTTTTCCACCAGTGTTTCCCTAAACTCATCTTTGCGCTCGACATGGGCGCGAGGATTAAGAACATTGGTGAAAACCATGGATGGACCACAAAAAACATTTTCCTCGAGGGTCACGCCGTCAAAAACCGAAACGTTGTTCTGGATTTTGCATCCGGCGCCGATAATTGCTTTTCCAACAAAAACATTTTGGCCAAGAATGCAATTTTCTCCAACAACCGCGCCGGGCATCAGGTGGCAAAAGTGCCATATTTTACTGCCGACGCCTATTTTGGCGCCCTTGTCAACAACCGCTGTTTCATGAACAAAATAATCTGGTTTCATATTATGCCTTGATTACTCTGGCTTTACCTGAAGCGCCGGCAAGGGCGTTTCTGGTGTCTATTATAACCGTGTCCGCCTTCATAAGGGCGAAGTGATCAACCCTTTTGTGATTGGTGGCGATGATAATGCCGTCATAGCTGTC
This sequence comes from uncultured bacterium, assembly GCA_964430795.1. GTDB lineage: Bacteria > Lernaellota > Lernaellaia > JACKCT01 > CAYSHR01 > CAYSHR01. The sequence continues at coordinate 4,890 of CAYSHR010000277.1, read as the reverse complement.
CAGGTTTGTCAGGGGAACGCTCCGCCTTCCGGCTAGCTGACCATATTTTCTGGTCTTTGGAATTACCGGCGTATAAGGATCATGGTAGTTAATCTCGGCGCCCAACTCCTCATATCTCTTTAACAGGTTCAGGCTTGGGCTCTCTCGCAGATCGTCCACATTGGGTTTATACGCCAGCCCTACAATAAGCAGATTGGCGCCTTTTAGCGCTTTCCCCTCATTGTTCAATCCCTCGATGGTTTTATTAACAACATACTCGGGCATGTAGGTGTTGATCTCGCCGGCGAGTTCGATAAACCTGCTGGTCTGACCAAATTCCCTGGCTCGCCAGACAAGATAGAATGGGTCAATGGGGATGCAGTGGCCGCCAAGACCCGGTCCTGGAGTGAATTTCATAAAACCAAAGGGCTTGGTCGCCGCCGCCTCGATTACCTCCCAGACATCTATTCCCATTTTGTCCAGGATAACTTTCATCTCATTGACAAGGGCGATATTCACCGAGCGAAATATGTTTTCCAGAAGCTTGGCGGCCTCGGCTACGCCGCAACCGGAAACCGGCACTGTCTTTGTCACAACTGTGGAATATAATTTATCAGCGGCGTCAAGGCTCTGTTTGTCAACTCCTCCAACAACTTTCGGAATGGTGCTTGTGGTAAAATCAGGGTTGTTCGGGTCTTCTCGTTCTGGAGAAAAGGCAAGCATGAGGTTACGCCCTACTTTTAACCCCGACCCTTTTTCAAGCATGGCGCCAAGAAGCTCTTCTGTTGTTCCGGGATAGGTGGTGGATTCCAGACAGACCAATGCGCCCTCCTTTAAATGAGGCGCGATCTGGATCGCGGTGGATTCGATATAAGAAAGGTCCGGGCTCCTGTGCTGGTCCAGAGGCGTTGGAACGCAAATCAGGATAGCGTCGGTTTTGGCGATAAGAGCAAAATCGGTGGTTGCCTTGAAATTACCCGAACCGGCAGCCTCCGCCACTTTTTCCCCGGGAATATGCTTTATATAAGAGGCGCCGGAATTTAGAGCGTCGGTTTTCTTTTTGTCTATATCAAATCCATATACGCCGAACCCGGCTTTGGCAAACTCCAGCGCCAGAGGCAGGCCCACATATCCCATGCCGATAACTCCGACATTCAGTTCGCGGCTTTCAAGTTTGGCTAAGAACTCGTTAAGATATTCAGTCATACAAAGACCTTTCAAACCTCAAGAGGGAGGGCGATTCTCTTGCCCTGTTTTGCCGACTTATAAATTGCCAGCACCAGTTCAAGGCTTTTCCGCCCGCCTCTGCCGTCAATGTCCGGGGCGCCTTTTTGAGAAAGGGCGTTTACCACTTTTTCGTAATATCCCAGATGGCCGAATCCATAAACGTTGGGCGGGCTGTAATTGCTTTCCCGCACCAGTTTATCGTCGTCATCATAGGAGTCAAAATCCCATTTCTCAATTTTGTTAATAGCTACGCCTCCTACTTTGACCGTACCTTTTTCGCCAATGATGGTAATTGAGCCCTCAAGGTTTTTTGGGTAAGTAAGCATTGTAACATTAATGGAGCCAATCGCGCCATTGCGGAATTTGAGTACAGCCGCGCCGGTATCCTCGGCCTCGATGGACCTGGCCAGAGTCCCTGTAAATGCCATAACCGAATCAACCTCGCCCACAAGCCACTGAATGGCGTCCACATAGTGGCTTGCCTGGTTCAAAAACGACCCACCGTCAAACTCCCAGGTTCCTCTCCATTTTGCCTGCTCATAATAATCCTGGTCCCTGGTCCAGAAAACATTTGTCTGGGCAAAGAAGATTCTCCCGAAACGCCCTTTATCTACTGCCTGTTTTAATAGGCGCATGGTGGTGTTCAGCCGATTCTGCTTGACCACGAAAAGCTGGGTTTGGGCCTTGTCAAAAGCTCGAATCATCTCATCCACATCTTTAAGATTCGTTCCGATGGGCTTTTCAAGGATAGAGTGCTTGCCTGACTCGGCCACCATTCTGCCGTGAGCAGGGTGCATGCCTGACGGCGTAGTTACCGACACAATATCAATATCTTCCCTGGCTAAAAGCTCTCTTTCGTCTGTGTAAAAATCAGCGCCGCAATTCTTGGCCAAAGCCCTGGCTCTTTCTTCAATGGGATCCGCCACCGCCACAATTTCACATTTTTCTTTTAAGGCTAACATGGCTTCAATATGATTTTTCGATATTCTTCCACAGCCCATAAGACCGAATCTTATTTTTTTGCTCAAAGCGCCCTCCTGGTAAAAAAGCTCAAAAAGAGTCTATGTTAAAATATCAGAATTTTGACATTATTATCCTTTGAAAACCAATTTTGCAAGAGAGATGCTATTGGGCCATTTATTTATGTTACGCCAATTAGCCAAAAAAAAAGATATCGAGCCTGGAGTTGATTAATAGTTATTCGCCAAAACTCTGTCGAAAAACAGAGGAATATGGCCATAAAGCCGCCGATTTTCTTATCATTGACGTCATTTTATTGGCTTAAAAAATGTTCTCCGACTCAAAATTTCACAAAACAGACATATCCCTTTTTTCAACAATTTCAACAAGATTAATATTCAAGAAATTTCTCTCCTTTGATTCAAAACCAATATTTGCAAGAGAGCCATAAAAAAATGTCAAAAACCCGTATTCTTTTATTGACAAGAATACTTTGTTATGTTATATTACTTCTGTTCTTCTGGAGCTATGAATTTTTATTGTGTGCAGATTTTTTCATATTGTTTTTTTGTGGACGACACAAATACAAAAAGATAATTTTTGGAAAGACTCAAAATCTTTCCTGTTGCCTCAATTAGTTGCGACCCTGTAAACAACAAATTGTGATGGATGGGATTTTCATGATATTAAGAGTCATTCTTTATGTCGGCGCCGCTTTGTTTCTGCTCTTTCTCCCGGCAACAAGCTGTAGCGCTCAATATCACATCATTACTATGAATTCCCATGAAATTCCATGCAATACCTTGGATTTTGGCGCTATTCCGGATGACGGCGTTGACGATGTCGCGGCTATCCAAAGGGCGCTGGATACCTGCCAAAAAGTCTATATTCCCGCAGGTGATTACAACATAGGCGAAAACCTGGATATCAATAACAACGGAATGTCGATTTTTGGAGATGGCATCAGAACAAGACTGATAAAAGCCGAAATCGGCCAGGGCGGTGTAATAGAGATAAGAGACAAAACAGATGTGGTTGTTAAAAACCTCCATTTTGTAGGGCCGGGCAGAGCTAATCTTAATGGCAGTCTTGCAGAGGCCATAGCCATTCACGCCCTCTATAGCCAAAATATCACTGTTTCCGATAATTCTTTTGAAGGATTTAACGGCTCCGGCGTTGTTCGTTTCTCCGGGGATTCGGCATATGATGAACCTGAAAGATGGTGTGAGAATATCACCATTACAAACAATGTTTTCAGCCGAAATCAGGACTGCGCGTTTGATAGAGGGGACGTGGCCGCCAACGCCATCTATCTTCTTTCCGGCGTCCGTGATTTTCGCGTCGAAAACAACGTAATCGAGGCCTCGGAACAGAAGGTGGGCATCGCGGTTCATTCCAACATCAGAAATGGTGTGATAAAAAATAACCGGGTATATAATAATGGCGAAACCTCCGCCTCGGTACATGCTTATGGAATCATGGTTTACGCTTTTCCCCAGGCTGTATCTAATGACATCAGGGTTATAGACAACCTGGTCCAAAATTCCGCAAACATGGGGATTTACGTCAAAGGCGAGCAAAGTTATAACTTCACAGTTAACAATAACACCATAAAAAATTGTGATTACGCCTCAGATGACGTTACTTTGCCGGCGGGTTCAATTTCACTCAATGAAGTGCGGGAAGTAGAGATTAAGGGCAACAATATATCCGGAGTCACCACCATAGGAATCCAGATTTTTCGTACAGGAGACGCGGATGTTGTAATTAAAGAAAACCAAATATCAGGGACTTTCAATCCTGTCGGCACGTTTTCTGATCAAAAACCAGGGGGGTTCGCGAAAATAAGAGCCATCACTTTAAGGTCCGGGAACAATCCCTTATCCAATATTTTTATAAAAAACAACCTCGTCCAAAACATTCAACTCGGCATTACCTGGTGGACTCCCTGGGAAAATGGCGCCCTTTCTAAAGTACTGATCCAGGGCAACACCATCAAAAATACCGAGAGAGCCATATCAAGCCTTGAGTTCCAAGATGAATTGAGCAATGCCACAAATATGAGAATCGCCGACAACATAATTGAAGACTCACAATGGGGTCTTCATATAACCCACCTGTCATCGTCATATATTTCCGGTAACAGCTTTGTACGCTGCCAAACTCCCATCAGGTTGCTTTTCGACTACAATGTCATCATTGAAAACAATCAGGGCAACGGATTTTCATTTTTCGGAAAATGAGATTCCGCTTAAAAAGCAGGGACTTTCCCGTTACAATATCCAAATTTCCCTTTTGTACATTGACTACATTTGAAAAAAAGGGCATAAATTCCATCGGGCGAGAGTGGCGGAATTGGTAGACGCACTGGCCTTAGGAGCCAGCGGTTAATAGCCGTGGGAGTTCGAGTCTCCCCTCTCGCACCAGATAAAGGGAAAATGCTGACAAAAAAGGGCCCCCCCCTTTTTTCCATTAACAATATTATGATAATGGTATTGATCTTAATGTCACAAAATACCGTCTATTAAAGAGCAAGATAGTATAAGCCAAATGTCCATACGATTTCGGACGTAGGGAAACGCTTTATAGCAATAGCGCACTGCTTATGGTATAAAAAATATCTGCCTAAATATATTTTGGTGTGACGATGAGTATGAAGAATCTCCATGAAGTTCGAGATCCAATACATGTCTTTGTTCGATATGACACTCAGGAGAGAGCTGT
>CAYSHR010000276.1:2003-5438 GCA_964430795.1 uncultured bacterium | reverse complement strand
GCTGGGACTACTCGGATTTTGCAGCGGTATTGAAAACTATTCCAGGCATCTGGACGGCAGGGCGCCCGGCGCGCCGCCCCACCCTTTAATCAACTATTTTCCTGACGATTTTATCTGCTTCATAGATGAGAGCCATGTTTCCATTCCCCAGTTAAGAGCTATGTACAAAGGCGACCGGAGTAGAAAAATGACCCTGGTGGAATATGGATGGCGCCTTCCTTCGGCCCTTGATAATCGCCCTTTGCAATTTGAAGAGGTGGAGGAGGGATTGAACCAGGTGATATATGTTTCAGCTACTCCAGGTCCATATGAGCTGGAAAAAACTCAAGGTCTTGTGGCGGAACAGCTTATCAGACCCACCGGCCTTATCGATCCTGAAGTGGAGGTAAGACCTGCCACCGATCAGGTGGACGACCTTCTGGAACAGATAAAACTACGGCTGGAAAAGAACGAGAGGGTCCTGGTTACAACCTTGACCAAAAGAATGTCAGAGGATCTGACTGATTATTATCACGACCTTGGCTTGCCTGTAAAATATCTCCATTCATAAGTGGATACCCTAGAGAGGATAGCGATTCTAAGAGACCTGCGCCTTGGGAATTTTTCGGTTCTTGTTGGGATAAACCTTCTTAGAGAAGGGCTCGATCTTCCCGAGGTGAGCCTTGTGGCCATTCTCGACGCCGACAAGGAAGGGTTTTTAAGAAGCGCGACCAGTCTTATTCAAACCATTGGCAGGGCAAGCAGAAACGTCAATGGAAAAGCTATTCTCTATGCTGACAAAATCACCAATTCCATGGAAAAAGCCATAAAGGAGACAAACAGGAGACGCTCACGGCAGTTTGAATTTAACAAGGAGAATAACATAACCCCTGAATCCATAATCAAGAATATCTCAAAAGTCATGGCGTCAATTTACGAAAAAGACTATGTGACAGTGCCCAAGCTTGATTCCGAAGAAGAGGAAATAATGCCCCACGAGATACCAAGGATTATTGATTCCCTTAAAGTTCAAATGAAAAACGCGGCAAAAGAGCTTGATTTTGAAAGGGCTGCCGAGATTCGGGACCAAATAATAAAAATAGAAAAAATGGAGTTGGGATTAACCGGGAACAAGAGAAAATAGCCGGAATAGAAAATTGAGAATCACGGTGTTAAAGTGAAAAAGATAGCTATTCAATTTATCATATTTGCCCTTTTATCATTTTGTTTTATTGATTGCGATACAGGACCTAAGGGCAATATTCCCGGCATCTCCCAGGTAATACCTATCTATCCCGGCGCAAAAATTACGGAAGGCTTTGAGAAATCATCCCAAAAAAGTGTACCATCAAATATTGAAAGCCGGGTTGTCATCGCCACCATCAATACAGACGCTGGGCCGGGGGCAATACTGGAATTTTATAAAAACAACTTGCATAACATTACCATCGAGGATTATGGCGGGTATTTCTCCATCAGACGCCTGCCCGCTGGACAAAAGAGCAAAAGTAAAATTGAAATTATGATTCCAAAAGCTTCTCTTGGCAAAGGAGCGGGGTACTATGAGATAATCGAGTCAAAATGAATAAAAATTGGGGGTAGCATGAAAGTTATCAATTACAAGAAAATCAAAAGAGAAGAATTAGAAGGCCATGGAATTAAAAATGTAAGCATGCGAGTTGTTATTGGCCCTTCCGATAAGGCGCCCAATTTTGTAATGAGGGTCTTCACTGTTGAATCAGGCGGCCACACCCCTTATCATGCTCACCCCTTTGAACATGAGGTGTTTGTCCTCAAAGGCGCGGGCGAGGTTCTGTTTGGCAAAACACCTCACAAAATGGAGAAAGACTCGGTAATCTTTATTCCAGGGGATGAAACTCATCAGTTCAGAAATATCGGCGATGGCGACCTTGTTTTTATATGCGTTGTTCCAAAAGATATTTAATCAATGAATAAAAGGGAAAAGAAAAAAGAGGAACAGAGAAGATACAGAGCAAAGGTAAAGCACGCTTTAAAAAACGCTAAAGAGCCCGGCAAATATGGACAAGCTCCCATAAAACCAAAAGTGCTGGTGGCCAATAAATTGAAAAAGGCGCCAAAGACACCAGGGGTTTATCTTTGGAAAGACAGCCGGGGAATAGTGATTTATGTGGGAAAAGGAAAGGTCCTTGCGAATCGGGTCAAATCCTATTTTCAGGACTTTGAGGGCAAGGACATAAAAACCCGTATCCTGGTTTGCGCTATCAGGGACCTGGATTGGATAGTAACCGACACAGAAAAAGAAGCCCTGATTCTTGAAAACACTTTAATAAAAAAACATCGCCCCAGATTTAATGTACGCCTGAAAGACGACAAGAATTTTCTTTCCATCAAACTTTCCGCAAATGATAAATTCCCGAGACTTTCCGTTGTAAGAAAAATCAAGAATGACGGTTCAATATATTTTGGCCCTTTCTCAAACGCCAAAGCCATACGCACCACTCTAAGATTTATTAACAAGATATTTCCTTTAAGGAAATGCGGTGATGCCAAATTCAAAAGAAGAGAAAGGCCCTGTCTCAATTACCAGATAGGTCAATGCCTGGGCGCCTGCCGGAAAGAAGCTTCCCGGGACGAATATGGAAAAGTGGTTCGTAAGGTAAAGATGTTCTTTGATGGCAAAGCCGAATTGTTAACAAGAGAGATGGAAAGGGAGATGGGCGCGGCTTCAGAAGAGCTGGCTTTTGAAAAAGCCGCCAGGCTTCGTGACGCTATATCGGCTGTAAAGACTTCAGTCGAAAAACAGAAGATCGTTACTGACGACTTTATTCACAAGGATGTTTTCGGGTTTTATAGAGAAGGAGGCGCAGCGGTGATCTCCCTTCTCTTTATCAGAAATGGATCAATCCTGGGACACCGAGCCTTCCCTGTTTCCGGCAATGAATTGCCTGATGATGAAATACTCGCCTCCATAATCAAGCAATATTATGGAAGAGGAAACCTTGTTCCTAAAGAGATTATCGTCGGTCTTAACATCCGGAGCGAGAGGGAAGTGATAAGAGAATGGCTTCTTGAATTATGTGGACACAAGGTGGCTATTCACACTCCGCGCAGAGGTAGAAAAAAAGCTCTTCTTGAAATGGCAAACCAGAATGCCGTATCTCAATTCGAGATAAACAGAGGGCAAATCCTGAATAATAAACTGATACTTGATAAAATTCAGCGCCGCCTTTCCCTTGCCAACTTCCCTCACTCGATTGAATGCTTTGACATATCAAACCTTCAGGGCGCCTTTCAGGTAGCCGGCCAGGTACGGTTTCTGGAAGGAGAACCGGACAAAAGGGGGTACCGCAAATATAAGATAAAAACTCTTTCGGGCCAGGATGATTTTGGCGCCATGCGAGAAATTCTTTCGCGACGATTCGCAAAACAGAAACAGGAGATACGCCTCGGTGGCGCCGGTGACCTGGAGTGCGG
>CAYSHR010000276.1:0-1993 GCA_964430795.1 uncultured bacterium | reverse complement strand
AACAGAAACAGGAGATGGCCATGCCTGATCTTTTAATGATTGACGGCGGCAAAGGGCAACTGAACATCGCCATATCAGTACTTGCTGAATTAAATATAAGGGATGTGGATATAATCGGATTCACAAAAATCAAAAATCCCGGCCGCCTTGAGCCTGAAGATATGGTTTATTTGCCCGGAAGAAAAAATCCAGTCAGGTTTCGCAAGGGAGGTGACGACCTTTTCCTCCTGCAGAGAGTGAGAGATGAGAGCCATCGTTTCGCTATCGAGTTTCACCGAAAACTGAGAAGCAAGGATCAAAGGAAGAGCGCCCTGGATGGAATTCCCGGTGTTGGTCCCTCGCGAAAAAAGGAGTTACTCAAGCATTTTGGTTCTTTAAAACGAGTAAAGAATGCTTCTTTAAAGGAGATTTCCGCTTTAAAAGGAATTTCGGATAAAGTGGCCAAAAATATTTACCGTACTCTTCATAGCGGCGCTGAATAATGAATAAAATGGGTGGACGGATATCGTCCATATTTTCCTCACGCCCTGTTGTTGCCCTTACTGTTTTTCTCATGGTGGGGATAATTTTCGGCGCCCGCTTACCGGTTAAATGGTGGATGGGTGGAATTCTTTCCACAAGCCTTCTCTCCATACTGATTTTCAAAATTTACTATAGACAAAACAAGGGCGCCCTTCATCTTCTTCTTCTTCTATTTTTTGGTTTAGGTGTTGCTCTTTCGGCCTGGCGCGAAAACCCCCATATTCCCGATAACCACATTTTCCATTACGCGGATAAAGGCAAATTGATACTTGGGGGAAAGGTGGTAAAACCCCCAATCCATTATAATGACCATACAGTGATAATCGCGAAGATAGACAGAATATTAATGAAGCACCATACTTATATGCCTGTTACATGATTAGCGCGGTTGTCAATTAAAGAGCCGACTACAAAGGTCCTAAATGGCGCCACTATCGAGTTTACGACAAGATTACGGAGAATATCAAGTTATGGCGCCGTCGGCGTATTTGATTTTAAAAAATTTAATAATAGGCGTGATATCTTTGTAAGTGGCTCGATAAAAAAGATTACAAATATAAATATTATTGACTCCGGGGAAAATTATTTTTTCAGTAATTATCTCCAGAAGATAAGGAATCGGATACGTTTATTTCTTAAAGAGAATCTTTCAAACACTCACTATTTGATAACCGGCGCCCTTGTCCTTGGGGACAGAGGCAAAATTCCCGATTCCTTATTCGAAATATTTCAAAAAGGCGGCGTGGCTCATCTCCTGGCTATTTCCGGCATGCATTTCGGTAGCGTTTTCCTTATATCCTTTTTAATAATCTTATGGCTTTTAAAAAGATCGCCAAAACTCTGCCGCGAATGGAACATTTTTAAAGTAGCTTCCCTTATAGCAATAGTCCCGGCCTTCTTTTACGCGGAACTTTCCGGCTGGAGAATCAGCGCGACCAGGGCTTTTATCATGGTGCTCATCTATGTTATCGCCCTGCTAATCGGCAAGCAGAGAGACTTGCTTTCAGCTTTGGCTTTTGCCGCTTTGGTCATACTTGTTTTATGGCCATTTTCTCTATTCGAGCCGGGTTTCCAGCTCTCTTTCTCCGCGGTTTTAGCTTTCGCCATATTTGTTCCCAGAATCCTGGGATGGCGATTAATGGGAGATGAACTTGATAAACTCCTCCCCCAAAGACGCCGGGATCAAATCATTAGCTGGTTAAAACTATCTCTTGGCTCAACCTTCGGCGCATTGCTTTTCACCATGCCTATAACCGCGTATCATTTTAATTCCATTACTCCTTACGCTGTTATTTCCAATCTGGTTATGGTGCCTCTTTATACATTATTCATTGTTCCTATGAGCCTTTTGGCTATCCCGTTTATTTTTATCAATGAAGGGGCGGCGCGGTTTATATTTGCCCTTTCCGGTTTTGGCGTTGACCTTGGTTATGCCTATACAACTTTTGTCTCAAGGCTTCCCGGATCAATA
>CAYSHR010000275.1:0-5444 GCA_964430795.1 uncultured bacterium | reverse complement strand
GAAAACAGGCTCGCCCTGCTGAAAGCCATTACCGGGAAACCGGCTTTAAGCAGGGCGAGCCTGTTTTCGGCAATCCCCACAGTGAGCCCTTCACATCCCCGATTGTAATGAAGCATGACACCGTCAAGTTTCCATTCTTTGGCAATGCGAACCATCATCTCGCTCTTTAAATGAGGTGAGTAGAAGAGCTGCCATTCAGGCTTTGACATATTCCAGTCGGCCAGGACCATAAGGGCGTCGTCCCTTGTTTTTAATTCAATTCCCTTTTGCGCGGGCGTCGGTCTTGGACCCCATGAACCATCAGGCTGATCTTCCCATACGCCAATCAGCGCGAAGGTGTAAAGAGAGCCCACAGAGACAGCGCCGTAGTTTTCCAGATATCTGAATATCTTTAAAAAGCCCCAGGGAGGCTGGGTGTCGGACATGAGCCGGCATTTTTCGTTTGGAACCGCGGCTATCTGATTCTCGACCCGATACTTGACCTCGTCCCGCAGTTCCTCGTAAAAATCAGCCACCTCTTTTGAGTGCTTCATCAGCGTTCCAAGAACATAAAGGGAGTACATGGATTTCTCTTCGAGAGGCGCGGGGATGGCCTTGTTCATGGCGCATAATTCCGCCCACACCGAGGTGGACCGGCATTCGTTGTGAACCGCCTCGATGAGTTTCTCGTCATCGTAAGTTCTGCCCGTGGTCTTTTCCAGCCACTCAATGCCGTCGTGCATCTGGTCCACGACGTATCTGAGTTTGCGTTCGTTGATTTCATGATAAGGGCCGGCCGCGACATCAATGCAGAAGTGAGGTATGCCCCCTTCCAAATCGCTGACAACCTGGTACCATTTGGCGTGGCTGCAGCAGATATGGTCCTGCCAGAGAAAATCCGGCTTTGGGAATTTACCGCCAAAAGCGTATCTGTCCAGCAGAATCGATCCCCAGTAATTGCGCATGTAGGCGCAGAGGTCCCTGGCGAATCCATACTTTTCCGATTCCTCAAGGCACTTCAATGAAAATTCCTTGTTAAAGGCGATGGACGCGCCGTAGGGCTCGCTGGTGATGCTGTATACATCGTCGCCAAGACCGCAGGGTATCGCTCCGAAGGACCAGGCGCCTCCCGCCCAGCGTAAGCCGCCCTTTTCATGCGCGTTGGCGTAATCCTTGTAATAGTTGTTTCTGATTTCTTTTGCTTTGCCCCAGCATTTCAGAGACTCTGTTTTATATTTTGCCATGATGTTTTCCTCGTTTTACTAGTTAGAAAAGGTCGTCCATACCCAGAGTCTCCAAAAACGCCTCGACCCTGATTTTGAACTGCCCCATGGGCACAGTCACATCGAACTCAAGAAAGAGACACGGGAAATCCTCCGCCTCCAGAGCTTTTCTGATGGCCGGAATATCGCACTCGTGGGGGTCGCAGAATTTCTGCTGGATTATTATCGCGCCGTCTATATTGTGCTCCTTGGCCATCTTGAGTATATGAGGCGTCCTGGTTCGCACCGGCCAGTCCTTTGTAGGGCAGGCAGGGCGCTCGATATATCTTGCGGCAATGGCGGCAAGGCGATTTTCTCCGGGCACAACCTTGTTCCAGAAATATCTCGTTCCTGTACAATGGTCATCTGCGACAATGGTGGCGCCGGATGATTCCACCATACGCACAAAGGGCAGATCGTCGTTTTCACTTCCCAGGATCATCAGCCGGCTGCCGGTTTCCCGGTCAACTCTTTTCGAGGCAAGCTTCGATATGACTCCTTCCAGGGCTTTGTTGTGATCGGCTTTGTCAACGAACTGGCTGGTGACTGCCGCCAGCATCGCCTGTTCGCCGGTTACAGGCGGATCGTCTTCTTTTCTCAGATCATCAAGCTCTCTTAGAAGCGCCCTGTTGCGATTATAAACGCCAACGGCTTCATCAAGAGCGTCGTTTTCGATGGTCGCGCCGAGCCATTTTTCCAGAGCGCCCTTCAAATCCTCAAGCTCCCCAGTAAGAAACGGGTAGGATCGTTTGCTCTGAACATGATGAGGCATGGGAAGATAGTAGGTGAAATCCACAGGAACGTGCTTTTCCCAACTGGTGTAAGACTGGCGAACATGGATGCACGATTGGGCGATGGTAATTCCATCGAGATAATCGTAACGCCCTTTAAGCCCTTGCGCCAACACGTCTCTGCAAAAAGGGCAGAACATGCCGAAAATATGTGGCTCAGTTACATCCTGGGGCTCGTGGCTGCCCAGAATCCTTACCGGGAGCACGCCGGCGGCGTAGAAAATTTCCTCGGGAACATAGGTGCAGAAATATCCCACAACCTTGTTTCCCCCTTTACCCTTCCATGCTTTGGCGTAGTCATGCCTGTTGTCGTACCATTCTTGAAATTGTCCGAACATTTCATACCTCGCTAAAAATTTTTACCCACCGGACCTATTCCCTCGGGAAATTTTCCCAAAAGAAAACCATTTAAAAATAGCGCCGCCATCTGATCTGTAAGCTGTTTGGGCGAGGGATTTTTCTTGGGGTCATACCACATGTAAATCCAGTTGAGCATGCCAAACAGATAGAGAGTCGCGATACCGGCGTCGATTCCGTCGCCTTTGGATTTTGCGCCTATTCCTTTGACGATAGTAAGGGTCTCAAGAAAATATTTCTTCCTTTTCTCAAAAACCCTGTTGTAATAATCGCCTTTCAATGTGCGTAATTCATGGGTGCAGACCGCCAGTTCATCCATATGAATCATGAAGTGCTCGAGGTGGTTGGATATCATTATCCGAAGCTTTTGCTCAGGAGAGGAAACCGAAGCGACTTTGCTCTGGAGGTTTTCCAAAAGGGCGGAAAATGTTCTGAACTGGATCAGAAAAAGAAGCTCCTCTTTTCCGGTTATATAATGATACAGACCAGCGAAACTGATTTTTAGAACAGAGGCGATTTGTCTTACCGAAGCTTTCTGGTATCCTTCTTTGGCGAACACTTTCGCGGACGCCGCAAGTATTTTATCCAGTTTTTTATCAAACTTCAGGCTTGTTCCATTTGTAGATTCAGATCGCATTAGGTTACCCGTAAACTCTAACGAACGCTTGTTCGGACTTTAACTCTGAAACAGGCAAGATGTCAACAAGAAAAATTTATAAAAATTCGGGGACGGACAACAAATGCATCTCCCCCTTTTCCCAAAAGACCCCTTGTAACGGAACAATTACAAAACTTACTAGTTTCCGTCCAGGAACGGCCCTTTTCCGGGATCTGGGCGTCAATCCGCTGTTTTGATAGTGGGGAGTACATGAGTACGCCTCCGCTCAAAACCTTGATTTCCTTGACCTCGCGAAAAATTGCTCATTCCTAAACTGGAAACCAAAATCGCCCTGTCCGGGTTTTAAGACAGGAACTTACTAACTTTTTTGGTGTTTTATCCAAATAAAGTGTAAAGTGGGTTTATGTCCGGTAAAAAAGGAAAAAAGAAAAGAGCTCTGCCCTTTGCGAATATGGAAGCGGTTATGGCCAGGACCTTTGCCGCCAATAATATGGGTGGCTTTATCAGGCAATGGAGGCTTCTCAAAATCTGGAAAGAGGTAGTGGGGGATAAGCTGTTTCAGAAGACCGAACCGGCCTATGTTAAAGACGATGTTCTTTTTGTAAAGGTCGCGGATCCGAGTTGGACCCACGAGCTTTCCTTTTTGAAGGATGAAGTCCTTGCCAAATTGAAAAGGGGTCTTAAAGGCAGGGCCATAAAGGACATAAGATTTTTTTCCGGATCAGTTCGCCCATTATATATGAAAAGCAAAAAAGAATTTGATATATCGGAAATTGAAATTGATGAAAAAAGAGTCAAAGAAAGCATGAATTATGGTGCCTTAAAAAAGCGGCCGGAACTTCAGGGAATATGCGAAAAATTTATACGCAACTCCTTTCGTCGAGGAAAGTATCTTAATGACGAGCAATCCAAAAGACCCAAGGAATAAGGTCTCTTCCCCTGTTTTATTCTGGCTCGGACTTTTTCTGGTTTTGGCCTGTCTTGTCACGGTGAATTATGGAATAGTTGCCGGCGGCGGGCCTTTTTTAGAGATGGATTTCGTTTGGCTTGAGACTGGAAAAATAGGCGCTCAATATCTCTCTTATTTCAATCACATGGAGGACCTTTTTCAGAAGCCTATTATGCTCGCGGTTCGGGACTCCAAGCCCGGAGAATGGATTTTCCACGTTTTTGCCGCCTGGTTGGCAGGGGATGACCCGGCCCCGCGAATCTCCATGGTGATGTTTCTGTTTGTTTTAAATGGGTTTCTTGTAGGGATATTGACTTATTCCCTTTTCGGAAAAAAACCGATTGGCGCTGCTTCGGCCCTTATATTTATTCTTCACCCTCAGATATCAGGCGCTGCTGTAACTATCACCGCGGCGGCGGTCCAGGTGGCTCTTTTCTGGTTGTTGGTTAGCTTTATATCATTGTTGCGATATAAAAAGCAGGGTAGAATTTATCAGCTCGCGCCTATGATATGTGGAGTTTTTCTTGCTTACTCAACTCATGATATTGGTCTGGTCGCCCTGCCGTGCCTCCTTGTCCTGGACCTTGTAACCCTGGACAAAGAGTGGAGAAGAAAGAGAATTGAAACCGTCATTGGGATATTTGCCAGGGCCGCCCTTGTGATTATCCCCCTGGTTTCTTTCTTTTTCGTTTGGATTCCCACTACAGGAGGGCGTGATCTGGCTCGGGCTATTGTAGCTCTGCAGAGCATTAAGTTGATTCTATTTGCCGCAAAGCAGGGATTGCAGAGACTTATATTTCCCCTCCCTCCCAATGTTCCTTATAAAGAGGTTCTTGGTGGTATGGAGCTTGGGGAAATTCTTGTATTTGGCTTGCCCATTATTTTGGGTATATGCCTGGCTTTTGTCTATCAGAACAGAAAAGGGCTTTTCCCTCTCTCCTTGATTTTCTTTGGCATCCTTTTTCAGGTTCACAGATTTGTTTCCATAATGCCCGATTCTCCTGAATATGGGTTTCCTCTTATTATAGGCGCTATGGGCATAGCTATTTTATCAGGTGATCTTCTCTTTAGAATAAAGCCGAAGCCGGCGGCCTATCTGGCTATTTTTACCCTTTTGTGCTTGTATGGAATTGTCGGTCATACAGGGGCAAGGCATTGGCGTCATCAAAGTATACAGGTCAGAACCATGTCATCCCAACTGGCCGCAATATGCGACGATCTATCAGATACTTCTGATGTTTTTATAGTAAGCGCGGGCAAGCACACTCCCATATTACTGGCAGCCCACCTCCATTATGGAAGAAACAACCATCTTGATAAAAAATTAAGATTCTCCTTTATCAGGAACGGAAAGATATTTCCTTCACATAAAGGAGGACCCATAGGTCAAAGTCCCACAGGGCTGACTCGACTCCAACTTGATGAATCCATGATCTTTATTGGATACGGCAAAAACGGAGATATGGTAAATCTGACCCCTGTTTTTA
>CAYSHR010000274.1:2187-5456 GCA_964430795.1 uncultured bacterium | reverse complement strand
GCTATCATTTTGTCTATAATTTCCTGAACAGGTAAAATTTCATCAATCATACCGGCGACCTGCCCGGCTTGAACCGTGCCCCATTCCACATCCCCTGAAACTCCCGCGTCACGAGCTCTGCCAAGGCCGATAAAATTCATAATCTCATTAGAGTCTTTTCCCTCATACTCCATCCTTAAGATTTCGTCTGTAAGTTTGTTCCTGATTCCCCTTACAGGCTCAAAGGCTTTCCCTGTAACCACGGTGCCGCTCTCGCCCGCCTTTACAATGGCGTTTTTAAAATTCTCATGCCCTTCACATTCCACAGAAGCCAGAAACCTTGTACCGATCTGAACACCTTGGGCGCCAAGGGCGAAAGCCGCGGCCATCTCTCTTCCATTGCCTATACCACCGGCTGCGATAACCGGAATATTTACCGCGTCGCATGTGGCTGGAGTAAGGATCATAGTATTTATTTCGTCCCTGGCGATATGCCCTCCTCCTTCACTTCCTTCAGCTACCACAGTGTCAACTCCGGCGGCTTCACACTTTTTCGCGAGAGTCGCGCTGGGGACAACATGGGCAACCTTAACTCCCGCCTCTTTAAGCACGGCTGTATATTTCTTTGGACTTCCAGCGGATGTAAAAACAGCTTTGACGTCTTTCTCAATCACAACTTTCACCAGATCAGAAGAGATAGGGTACATAATGGGAATGTTTACGCCAAAGGGCATATCCGTCATCCGCCTTGTTTTCTCTATCTCTTTACTCAATGACAGAGCAGTGCTGGAACCGCCGGCCAAAAGACCCAATCCACCGGCGTTCGAAACAGCGGCGGCAAGTTTAGCCGAGGATATCCAAACCATGCCCCCACAGATTATGGGTAGCTTAATTCCAAATAATTCGGTTACAGGGGTTTTCATTCATCTCTCCAAAATAAAATGGCCTACGAATGGTTTTTCGAGGCCACCTTGTTTTTATTTTAATATTCCCCTAGAACTCTATTCGTCCCTGGGGTTTGAATCCCAACTCTTTTTCCGCCTTGGAAATGTCAAGCAGGGCGGTATACTTCTGCCTGTCTCTGTCCACGCTGTAATAATAATTGGTCAGACCCATCTTTCTCTGAAGCCAGTTCAAAGGTCCTAAAAGGGGCTCTGGGATACTGACGCAAGTTGCCCCATTCAGGTCAGCGATAGTAGTAATTGGAGCGGTATCCTGTCCGGCGATATTATAAATGCCCTTTACATTTTTAAAGGAAGCCAAGGTTATGGCCTGAATAACATCTTTCATGTGAATCAGGTTTATCATGGGATTAAAACCCATGGTTTTAAAGATGGGTTTTGAGTCAAAATAAGCGTTAAACTGTCCAATAATATTTCTACCGATAATATTGGTCATTCGTAAAATGACGAACTTCATGTTTTTATTATCCATGTAAGAACGGCAGATCATATCGGCGTCAACTCTGTCCTTTATCCATTGATCGGCATTTGGGTCGAAATTGAGGTCAGCGTGTTCATCAAGAAACACAGGGTTATGAGGGCGAAGCTTATATACAACATCCGAAGATTTAAAAACAAATTTGCTAATCCTCTTTGAGGCAATGCAATTCTCAATGAGGTTTTTTGTTCCAACAACATTTAGCTGGTGAATGTCCTCCCCTCTTTGAACCCTGTTATGGAACGCGAGATGGACAACAGTATTGATTTTCGAGTTTTTGAATGACTTTGAGAGAAAAAGGTTTTTCAAATCCCTGTATTTAAGGATATTACAATTTCTGTAAAGAAACCGCTTTGGATCGAAATCATTAAAATAGTAGGGTTTCTCTTTAATTTTGCTGACGCCGAAAATTACACCCACCTTTCTATGATTATAAAGATGGGTCGCCAGATTACGGCCTACGGAGTTGGTCACCCCGGTAATAAGGATATTTTTCTTATCGTTTCCAGAACGTGCAACCATTAATCATTCCTCGCCAAATCCAAAAACACTTGGTCTATTTTCCAGCCCTTTGTTGACCATATCCTGAACTGTGAGTTGAACCTTGTCCGCCAGCATCCTGATCTTTTCCGGCTCACTGACAGTCTCAGGAGGGTACTCCTGATAAAAATGAAGAGGCTCCCCGTAAAAAATATAATACTTTACAGGCAAGGGCAAAGCACCGGCAGGTCCTAACCATGGGAAAGTGGGCGTTATGGGAAAATATGGAAAATTGAGCATTCGAGCAATAGGCTTAAGATCAAATATCATTGGCGCCTGCTCTTCCCCACCGATAACCGCGGTTGGAACAATGGGCGCCTTGTATGTTAAAGCGAGTTCAACAAATCCCACATTGAATTTTTGCAGATTGTATCGCTGACTGAATCTCTTGCCCGTGCCTTTGGCGCCTTCGGGAAAAACAGTTACAAGCTCGTCCGCTTCCAGAAGATCCCGGAAATTTCGCCTCGCGCCAACAACTTGACCAACACGATAAAAAAATGTGTTCAAAAAAGGTAGAAAACCCATAAAGTTATCCACCATGGCCCGCATGATTCTCGGCCGTTCCAATTTATTTATCAGATCAATGCCAATCATAACCGCGTCAATGGGAATAACTCCCGAATGGTTTGGTGTAATCAGGGTTCTGCCCTTTTGGGGGATGTTGTCATGGCCAAAACTCTCAACCCTGAAATAGTATTTATAGATATACATGGTCAGAGAATATGCCAGGATAAACATCTCTTTTTCCATTCCAAAAGGATCATACCCAAAGCCCACATCGTTAATCTCCACTGAGAGCAACTTTTCAAACTCGCCGGGAGGCAAAAGGGTTTTAGCCAGTTTCAGAGCATTTTTCCTCTGGTTCTTGTTCATATAATATTTCCCTGGATATCCAACTTGTATGCTTTAAGTATAGAAACAAAAGCTGATTCGGTCAAATTATAATAATGAAGCAGGGATTTTTAAAAGTCACTCGTCTTCATTAATTCCATAATAAATCACGTCCCTTGTAGCCTCGTTACCTGTGATTTTTTTTCCATGAAGCGGGTCAATGGACCTGTCATACTGTTCCTGACTTTCTTCTTTTTCAGAAATCAGATTTATTACATGCTCATAAACCTGTTTTGGATGGAGATCAAAGTTTGAGCTTACCATGGTTACTATCTTTTTTACCTCCCACCCTTCCTCAAGGAGGTAAAGAATTTCCGGTGTCGCTTCACTCAAATCCTCTCCATCCGAATCGAAATATTCAACAGCGGGCACACCCTTTGTCTCTCTCATAGTCCATGTAATAATGGAGATTGTGGAAA
>CAYSHR010000274.1:0-2177 GCA_964430795.1 uncultured bacterium | reverse complement strand
AAAACCATTATGGCAATACCCAGATATAGGATTGCCACTATCCAGGTAAGGTCACTTTCAGATGCGGGAGCTCTTATAAAAGAATAAAAGAAAATCAGAGCTAAGCCAATAAAAAATGGAAGTATTTTTCCCTTCAAGACCCTTCCTCCCAAAATTGAAAGACAACCCTAATTGATTCTCATTCTTTTTTCAACGACAGTTTATAGAAAACAAATAATCGTTCAGTTATCGGCGGCAATGTTAGAGATGGGGGGAGATGACCATCGTGTAGCCCAATCTTCCACATGAAAATCCGGTTCATTCCTCCTGTTCTGCCTGATATCTGTGAATTTCCACAGTTATATCCCGCCCGGTTTTTGGAACAACGGCAAAGTAGTTCCGGGA
Source organism: uncultured bacterium (assembly GCA_964430795.1). Taxonomy (GTDB): domain Bacteria; phylum Lernaellota; class Lernaellaia; order JACKCT01; family CAYSHR01; genus CAYSHR01. The sequence goes on along the minus strand of CAYSHR010000274.1, from coordinate 1,793 downwards.
GGATTGTCCGCCCTGGTTGCCCTGACAGGTATATCCTTGCAGAAATCGATATATGTCGTCTCCATTTACTCTTTTAGCGTCACATTTTTCCAGAGGCTCACTGCAATATCTTCTTGAACAGACGCCGATTATCATCTCGGATTCAAAATCCACATTGCATTGGGAGCTTTCATATTCCGAACCCAGCCTGCCGTTTAGCGCGCCAATATCATTGATAACCCACAAGGCGTAATCTTCACAGCCAATTCCATTTATAAAAACAGTATTGTCGCAGATCAATTCCCAATGAGGAATAAGTTCTCCATCAAGGGGCGAAAGGGCGGCGCAAGTAAAATCATCCTGCTCCTCCACAGTAACCTCCACCTCCAATGTTCGATCAGGAAAGGGGTCAATCTCTTCTATTTTATCATCACACGAAAACAAAAATGAACTGGAAAATATCGTGACAAGAAAAACTATTTGAAACAGGCGCATCCATCCCCCTATCTATTTTACGTATTCTCTATAAATCAGTGAAAAAGACTCATTTACTCGGAAAACACTATTGCCTCAAAGGTTTCGATTTTGGTTTTTGAGTCTTTCCAGCAGTTGGATCTCATGCCGGCTTTTTTGCACGTCTGGTTAAGGAATGTCTCCCTGTCCCACCCCCATTCCGTAGGCACCTGTGGCAGCAAAAGTCCCCTGTACATCCCTCTGGACATAATCAAGCCATGTTTGCCCACTACTACTTTTTCAGGATCGTCAAGGACTTTGGGCGGCGTAAGAACGCTTACTTCAATGTGAAGCTTGCTAATCTCATTCTCTTTGACTTTAGGAAATCTTGGGTCCTGGGACGCGGCGGCCACCGCCATCTCCCTCACGCTTTTCCAAAGAGGAATTCTGGCGATAATCTGCCCTATGCAACCCCTTAAATTTCCCCTTTTATGCAGGGTCACAAAAGCCGCGCCCGGCTCAAGTAGTCTTTTTGACTTAATATGGAAATCAGGTATGGCGCCCTTGGTTATATATTGAGTTACAGTCTCCCTGGCGATCTTTAAAAGAGTCTCTTTCTCTTCTTTTGTCAAATACTCCCCCTCTTCCTTCTCCCCTGTTTTATCTACAGATGGGGTTTTTGATTCAAGATGCCCGACAAAGGCAACAGCGCCATATCCCACTACCCGGTTTTTGTCTCCGGCAGTATCCCCCGAGTTCTGGTATTTCAGGACTTTTACTCCGTCTTTATTGCCCCCTCTTAATTTATAAAGCTCAAGCAATGTAAGAACAGGACCAGACCCGCACATCTGTCTGCTTCTATCTGAAAAGCCCGCGGCCAGTTTTTCGATTTCAAAGTCATCCACCAGGCCCAGGGTATCGAGGTCCATGGTTTTGGCTTTTTCGTAAGAAAGAAAATGGCTCATGTCCGAACTGGCCACAAACAGAGCCTTTTTCCCGGCGAATACTTTCTCCAAAACCGCGGCAAGTTCAACGCACGTGGCATGGTTCTGGGTTCCCATGGAAATCATCACCACTTTTAAATCGGGTATAACTTTTTGCAAAAAGGGCAGTTGAACCTCAAGAGAATGCTCCTGAGCAAAAAGGGAAGTGTCATCATTTATCCAGGAGGCGGCTTTTATAAGCTTAGCCGAGCTCTCTTTGTCAATGACCACCTGCCCGAGAGGTGTTTTGTATCTATCATAATTCAGAACGCTTACAGCCCCCGGCGCCCTGTGAGAAGGCCCCATGACAACAACAACGTCATATTCCACATCCTTAACCGCTAAGTAGGAGTACCCGGCAACAGGTCCCGAATATAT
>CAYSHR010000273.1:0-5458 GCA_964430795.1 uncultured bacterium | reverse complement strand
CGGTATTGAGGTTTAAATGGATATTCTTAAAGCGATGATGATCAGAAGAAGCGACAGAACTTTTACAGATGGGGAAGTTCCAGCAGAAACTACCAAAGAGCTTCTGGACATATTTAATAATTCCCACAGGCTAAACCAACTGCCTTTATCCCTTGTTCCATTTCCAGGGAAAGAGGTGGAGAATGCCATGACTGGAATTGTCGGCAGTTACGGAGCAATAAAAAACGCGCCGGTGTGGATGATTGGCGTTTCAAAAGTAGATGCCGGTTATCAGGAGAATTTTGGGTTTGCCATGGAGCAATTTGTTCTGGAATGTACTCGCCGGGGAATCGGCACATGCTGGGTTGGCGGTTTTTTCAAGATGAGCGTCCTTGATCAGAAGGTAAAAAAAGGCAGGGATGAAAATATTGTTTGCATTACGCCATTTGGATATGCGGCGCCCAGGCGAATAGGAGAAAGGGCGATGCGGGCTGTTGGCGGTCTGAACGTTAGAAAGCCCATGTCTGAACGAGTTTTTTATAAAAAATGGGGAAATCCGGCTGATGAATTTCTCAAAGAGAATGATAATCTTTTCAGGATTTTTGAATCCGCCAGATGGGCCCCCTCGGCAAGCAATAAACAGCCTTGCCATTATATTTTTGACCAAGAGGAGATTCTCATACTTCTTGACCAGCGCCTTCAGAGGAAATGGCCCGATTTTATTAAGAAGGATCGTGCGGAGGATCTGAATTTTCAGGGAGTGGACGCGGGTATCGGCATGGCCCATGTTTTTCTCGCGGGAAATGAACTTGGTTTTAAAGGAAAATGGTCTTTTGATTTTGATGACGGGATTTTGAGAGAAAAATACAAGGTGCCCGACTATGGAAAGATAGCAGGTGTTTATAAGTTATCCTGAAATGGAAACTGAGTCATTAAGATGGATGTTCCAAAAATAGCCCCGGGGTCGGTAGTAAGCTGAATCCGCTTATAAATAATACCGGCGCGCTTTTGAAATACTCAAGTTGAACCTGATCAGAACCGTAATCGTTCAGTGATAAGGGTGCAAGGTTTGAGATCGGGGGAGATGACCTCATTTCTCAACAATGGCCGGCATTGTCAATGATATTAGGGAAATGGGGATCGTGTACCCCGATCTCATATGAAAATCCGGGGACACGTAACAAGTACATGTCCCCGCTTTTCCAAAAAGCCCCTTGTAACTGAACGATTACTCAGAACCCTCTTCTTGGGGGTAAAGTTGAGGTTGTCATTTTTGTTTGAACGGGTATTTCCTGAATCCCAAGAATAGGGATATCCATTTGTATGGTTGTCGCACCATCAATCAGGACCACCATGCGCCCATCATTGGAGATTCTTAGAATGCTTGGAATTTTGAAAAATGACTCATGGATAAGGAAGTTATTTATAAGTTCGTTTTCCACAGCGAAGTAGAGTTTCGTATCGGCGTCCACTCCAATGAGTCCATCGTCTGCCAGATAGAGGTCGGTGGAGGAATCATCCAGGACATCGATGTGAATCCGCCCCATATCCAGAAGACCTGGTGGGTCGGCTTTGTTTGGGCCGCTTAATGCCATTTTTACATTTGAAGCATATAGAACAGCGGTTTCCTGAATTGAAATGGGAATTCTTGGATTGCCCTGGGTGTCGTAAACAAGGGGTTGGATTGTAATCGGGAAGAATCCCATACTATATGAACGATTATGAACGAGAGGGAAGTCCATAGCCATATAATTTGTGTTTATTTCGTATTCTTCTCCATCGATATAGCCGTTTACGTCAGCGTCGCCATAGGGATAAGTCGCCAGCATGGTCTGAGTGTGATTGGTAACTGGAGTAGCGGTAAAAGGTATTTCCATTGATGGACCACCTGGAACTCTGTCTTGGTCAGTATCAAGTTCCAGACCATGAATGTTAGTCATTTCCGATGTGATTTCCAATATGTAACTATGACCCGGAACAAAGCGTTCATCAGGAACAAATCTGATAAAGAGCGAATTATAGATAAATGTGCCTGGAACTATTGTTTTCGCCCCTGTCACATCAAAGACCGCGAAGACTCCCTGCTCATTCAGATTGGCGTTGCCTGGGTCGCCATAAACCAGTGAGTCCAAATCCATAACCTGTGAAAAGTAAATTTCTACATAGAAATTTGATGGTAGTGATGCGCCGGGGAAAGCCCCTGGGACAGTGGCACACAAAAGTGGAGGGTCAATATCTGAGGACTGGCTGGGCATGGTTCTAAAGGACGCCTGTTTTGGTTCTGCCAGATTGTTGCCCGAAAGGTCCTTCAGTTCATCACTAATAAAAACGGTATATAGTGTATTTGGATCAAGAGGAGAATCGGGTATAAAAACAATTTTCGGATTGTAGATTTCGATTTCCCCTGAAACAATACTGCCGTCGGGTTTTTGAAGGTATAGGGCGCCCTCTACATTATCCGGATCCATAGGTTCTGAGAAGGTTACAACAATATCATCTCCTGCCCACCTTGTTGTTACATCCTCTGAGATATCTTCTTCTGTCGAGAGGGTGAAATCCACAGGAGAGATGGAGCGCACCTGTGGGGGCGTTGTATCGAATATCCGTTCGGGCATGGTGGGAGGGGGGACCATTTGCAATGCCATAGTCACCGGAACATATTCATTTAGTAGTTCAACCTCCGCGAAACCCACAATTTCAATTACCATTGTCCTATAATTATCTATCTGATCGATGTCCGTGACTGAGGCCTGTCCTGTTAAGGTGACGCCGATAATCGGTTGACCCAAAACCGCGGCGGATCCTGGGTCTTCTGATGAAATCGAGGCGTCCATAGAAAGTCTAACGGTGGCCGGAAGTCCCGGGATGCCGTGAACGTATTGGGAGCCCATCAGTTCACCAATAGTGTCCGTCATTACCGTGACTTCAATAATTCCCGTATCCGTACCCGATGGAATAACTCCCCCTACATAGCCTTTGAGTCCTTTTCCAAAGAGCTTCTGCCCTTTACGCACAACAAAGGGAATTCTATCAGTTGATACTTTCGGTTCCGCGAACTCGTTCCAGAGCCTGGCGCCCACCAGGAAATTTGTTGGTCCAAGTAGTACGGAATCGGCGAACATGGAGTTTAGGTCCCTGTCGATAAACTTGCTTTTGGGCAGCAAACTTCCTTCGGGCATAGCGTCGCAAAATGAAACGTCTTCCACCACAGTTGGGCATTTATCCATAGCTATGACCGCCCTGTTCCCTGTGGAGCGAGGAGTAAATTCCGCGGTGAATTCCTCCTGCAGGCTATCTCCACTGTAATCGGTAAGACCGGTGGCGACCACAAGCCTGTAGACTTTCCCTGGAGTCAGGTCATCATCCGGGTCAAAGACAAGCTGGTTTCCCCTGCCAAAAAGATTTCCAGGGACCGGTTCATTGGTTTGGGCATCAATAAAGCTGAAGGTTTTACCGTACTCAATAGTGGTTCTCAAAACCGGCTCGTTAAAAAATACCCTGAAAGTATGAAAATCCCAGCAAGGTTCATTTTCTGCGGGAACTGTGGATATTACCGAAAGTCTCTCGTTCTGCTTTGGTCTCCTAACACCGGTGGTAAAGTTTATTACTCGCTCGGTTTTCCATTCCTCTTTATTATCGGAAGAGGTTATACCGGACATTATCGTCACAAAATAGGTGGTTCGCGGGTCCCAGAGGCCATTTGGCATTATAATAATTGACGCGCCGTATGCCTCCAAGGTAATTGGCGCCTGATTTCCTTTCTCATCAGTGACCTCGACCCTGTTATTAACCGTAATGGGATTGAGTTTCGAGGAGAAATGGACAATCACTCCACTTGAAAGGGGGACGTTTAGTTGCTGATGGTGGGGTATGGTGGCTGTAATCTGAAATGGGGCTGAGTTTCGGCCCGTATCAAGAGGAATAAATTCGTCGGAACAACCGCCAAAAAGCAGGATGGAGATTCCCAGAAGGGGAATGAGAAAAGTGAAAAGCTTAATATTTCTGATAATCATATTCATTCTCCCAGGACAAATTAAAACCGTAGCGTAATAGAACCCACAACACCGTTAAGGTCGCCGCTGCTTGTAAATTCCCGTCCATCATCAGCTTCTACGGTTCTTGGCGCCAGATAATGGTTAAAGTAAGTAACGCCTAGAGATAAGGGATGGGCGAGGAAGGGGATATATGAGACATCCCAACCGATCCCCAAACTTCCAACATGCTTGGAATTGTCAAGAATAACCGTATTGCCGATACCGACTCCATCAAAGGGAGTTTCCTCGTAGTAATATCCAAACCTGAGATATAGCTCTTCTATGGGCGAATATTCGATTCCCAATCTTGGTACATAAATATCTTTTGTCTCAAAATCAGAATCTCCTCTTACCACGTCTTTCTCAAGGGCCTGATCCTGATAGTCCTTCCAGTTCATCCAGGTGGTGTCAAGAGCCAAAAGAAGTTGAGGGATCGGCCTGACGCTCACTCCGAAAGCGGCTTGCTGAGGCACATAAGTATCTGTAAAGGACATCAGAAGATTCAGCTTTGTAAGGGATGATTCGCTTACAAGGGCGTCGGTGCCGGCGTCAATTTCGGAAAACTCCGCCTTGCCCCTGCCTCTATAAACCGCGCCCAAAGTAACCATATCGTGGACCGGAGCGAAAATACCAATAATAGGCGCGATAGCCGGCTCCGCGTTTACCTGAATCTCTTCCTCTCTTGTGTTTCCGGCAAGATCGGTTTCAGCCACCAGGGTGTTTTGGCCCTTTATCATGATAAAACCGCCAAGTCCTATATGAAGTTGGGGAATAATTTTTACACCCAATGCCGTAACCATGGTGACGCTTGACAAGCCATATCTGACGAACTGGCCGTTATCATCCCTATGCTCGTCAAAAGCGAGAAATGATTTCAGGTTGTTGTCAATGGCAATATCAAAACCGAGGCCAACGCCATGTCGATTATTAAAAAGGCCCGACAGGTTCATGGTGAAACCGATCAGGGTCAGTTTGTTTGCGACGTTGAACTCAACATCATCATTGCCATAAACCCCTCCATAAAATCGGGGCTCGGCATATAGATAGGTGATATCCAACTGGTTTGTCTCAAGGGCGCCCAGAGCGCCGGGATTGAAAAAGGTCATGGAGTAATCATCACCAACCGCGGTCATGGCATTGCCAAGACCAACAGACTTTGCCGAAAGCCCATATGTATTGGGGACGAAACTGAGGCTCCCGTAGGTTACGCCGGACATACAGAAAAACACCGTTAGAACAAAAAGACTAAATAGAAGCTTTTTCACTTCCACCTCCAAAAAAGGTTTGGCTGCCAATCAATATTTAGTGTAAGTCGCCAGGAAAAATAATTACGTTAATATACTAGATTAATAATAGGGATGACAATGAAATAATTTGAAACTCCGTAATAGTTCAGTTACAAGGGGGCTTTTGGGAAAAGGGGGGAGATGTACTTGTTACGTGTA